>CALANC010000058.1 GCA_937925895.1 uncultured Desulfobacterales bacterium | reverse complement strand
TTTTATGCGGTTTTGTTTACGCTCAAGAGGTTTTATAATGTATTGATACATATGGAATGTGTCGTAACCAATATCAAATATTCGATATTCATGTCAAATTCTGTTGGCCTTTCCATATTTTTTTGCACCCGCTTGTATTATGGAGGATCATTTGATACCTGACTTTTGCATAAAAATCGATGAAAATCTTTAATTTACATAAATGAAGTGAATCTATAAAGTATCATATAACGATACCGTTAACCCAAGTGGTATCGGTTGAAAATCTTTCGGTTATGAAATTGAAATGCGTTTAAACAATTTAAGATCCGGTTCTTAGCCTAAAACATAAAACCGAACACTTTTTTAACATTTTTGATGTTAACGTTATAAACAGAGGCATACAATGAACGACGCGATAGAAGATCTGTTTGACAAGGGTCTGGACCATTTTAATGTGGATTCCTACGATGAGGCAGTCAAGATATTTTCAGAAGTTCTGAAAATGGATCCGGACCATCCAGATGGCTGGTACTACAGAGGCCTGGCACATGCAAACAAGGGGTCTTTTGACATGGCGATTGATGATTTTACCAAGGCCGTGGAAAAAAATCCGCATGATATCGACAGTTATATTGGAAGAGGGGAGGCCTGGCAGAGTATGGGTAAATTTAAACGGGCGCTGGAAGATTTCAGAAAGGCCCTCGAAATACAGCCCGACAACCCTGATTTCAAAAACCTTGTAAATGATATGGAAGAACAACTTCAAACCCTCTGAGGGGTTGCTGGGGACATCCGGTCAAAACAAAGCAGCCGCTGTTTTTCCTTGCAATACGGATTGGTTTAAGCTATTCAAACCATTCTAGTTGATAGCTTTCTTTGTTCAATAAAAATTTAAGAAACATTTTAAAGTAATAACCTTAAGTTCTCAATTATTCTCTATATCAAATCGTTTGCCTGGGTGGCGGAACTGGTAGACGCAAGGGACTTAAAATCCCTTGAGGCCCTGTCCTCGTACGAGTTCAAGTCTCGTCCCGGGCACCAGCAAAATCAAGGGGTTAACCATTTTGGCTAATCCCTTTTTTTGTGCCAAAATCGTGGACTGTAACCGTTTTTGTAACCGTTTGGGAATTTAGGTAGGTTTCATACTTCTGTGAGGCGAGTTTCAAATCAGCATCGTTTACGATGTTGTACCTTTCAAAAACAGACCGTGTTTTATGTCCTGAAATCATCATTGAAACTCTTTCAGGGATGCAGCCCGTTGCCATGATATATCTCAGTGAGCCTTTTATCGATATCTGCAGCGGTTTTGCCGTGAACATTGAGGTTAAGATAGGTGGCCGGTCCCATTTCCAGGTGCTCGATGAACACGTTCTGATACGCATCTTTTGAAGCTGCGTAACTATGGGCGGAGCAAAAAATCATTGCCCCCAGAACAATGGCTGCCATTGTCGCGTGTTGCCATCTCCTCATCGGTTTCTCCCTTCTCTTCATTGTTTAAATTGCGGCGCCGTTGGTGCCTGGAATTTAGTATCTGATGCCAACCGAATCAGGCCGGCAAACAAGACAAACAAGGTTTTAATCTTCAGTTTAGGGCTCAAAGGTTCTGGGTTCAAGCTATATTGTGGTCCGCCTTTCAGTCTTCAAACTTTAGATAATTGAGATTACCTCACGAATTTCGGACTTGTCAAAACCTGTGTTATCTTACCAGTATGTGGACTATAAAACTTTGTATTGTGAGCATTCATAAATCGGTATGATATTAAGATTAACATTTCCGGAATCTGGCAAGTTTCAAACCCCACCTGTTATTTCAACTCTAAACCAAACAAAGTAATATCGTCCTGAGGTCTCGTATTATTACCAAATTCCATTAAAGATCTAAGACACTGATCAACTATACTTTGAACGGATTCATTCTTTTGTGTTTTCAAATTTCTATAGAAACGATCTTCACCATAAAATTCCTTTTTATGGTTCTGATATTCAACTATTCCATCTGTATAAATAAACAGTTTATCCCCAGATTTCATTTTGAGATGGCCTTCCTTGAATTCAATTTTACGGTCATCAATAAAATTAAGGTCTCCAAAGCCTATGATGGGCCCTTTTTTATTTAATAGTTCCATTTTGTTATTCTTGCGTAAAAGAATGGGGTATGGATGGCCTCCATTGCTATATATAGTGTCGCCGCTTTTGGTATTGATAACAACATAGGTGATGCTAAAAAAGTTGTTAAATCTTTCAAAAGGAAACTCTTTATCAAGAGCATGGAGCACTTGAGCCGGTGCCATTAATGAAGAATTTTCCTTGTCTTTTAACAAATGGACTATATTTTGCTGTAAAAACTGAGAGACCGAGACGGTTATCATTGCCGCAGGAACACCATGTCCGCTAACATCCAGCATGTAAATCCCCAAGTGTTCAGGATCTATCTGAAAGAAATTAAAAATATCACCCCCCATGAGTTCACAAGGTTCGAATATCCATGCAATCTCCAAGTTTTCAGCTACAAAAAATTTTTGAGGTAACAGGCTCTTCTGGATTTCAGCTGCTGCTTTAAGGTCTTCATCCAAGAGTTGCTGTTTTTTAATTAGTTCATTACTAAGATTTCTGAGCTGCTTTTCTGCTAAAGCATACTTAGAAACCAACTCCCCGAGAAGCCTTTTGTTTATTTCGTTATCCTTCAAGTTAGCCAAGAATCCCAATAGGACTTTTATAAGCTGATTGTTTTGAGGGCTCTTAGTGCCAACCTTCTTTATTTGGTCTCTTAATAAATTTTCAATTTTCATCTTTTTTGAATCGCTCCATAAGATTTAAAAAATTTATGGTATTTTCGTCTTCAATAATACGGTCAATCCCTATGTCCTTTTCGGATATAAGTAGCTCGAAAATATATCTCATTATGTTTCTATCGGTGATTATACTTCCATGTTGTGGCGCTATTGCAGTAAATGGGACTTCCAAAATTTCCTTAAGTGAGTATTTTAAAGATTTTCTGGAAGGCATAACGGTTTTATGAAAAT
>CALANC010000057.1 GCA_937925895.1 uncultured Desulfobacterales bacterium | reverse complement strand
GGAAGTCTAAAATCAGGGCCTTCGGAGCCATGTCAGGAGTATTGTACTCTGCCACAGATTTGATTGATTTGTTCATTTTCTTTGATGCCAAAGAAAACGAGCGTCGTGTGGTCTACGCCACACCACTACAGAAAGGCACCCGTGTCATTTGGTCCTTCGGACTACTTTGCGCGCCTCAAAGCTACCGGGATTTTAAAAACTCAGACACCGCGTGACAAGTCACACTGTTACGCTCAAACAGTTTAAAATCCTTTTTCGGTATCTTTTCCGGTGCTCAACAAATGCCAATGGGAAATTTTTATATTCACACCAATATTCGATTGGCAAACAAATCGGAATCTTTTTTCGGACTTTACGAAATGAAGTGCTCAAATTGTGGTGCAAAATTACCGGACTTTAAAAATCCGGTGCCGACAGTCGATATAATCATTGAGCTTGCAGATGGAATTGTCCTGATTGAGCGGAAGAATCCGCCTTTTGGCTGGGCTCTACCTGGTGGTTTTGTAGACTACGGAGAATCTTTTGAAGTAGCAGCAGTTCGGGAAGCCCTCGAAGAAACCGGCCTTGCGGTGACCTTAACCAAACAGTTTCATACCTATTCCGATCCATCACGGGATTCCAGACAGCATACTGCTTCAACTGTTTTTATAGGAACTGCACAGGGGAGGCCGCAAGGAGGTGATGATGCGGCCAGGGCCGAGGTTTTTACCAAAGATAATTTACCGGAGTTGGTTTTTGATCACGCAAAAATTCTGGCCGATTATTTCAGCTACAAAGCAGGAAAGAGTTAAAAAAAGAATTTCAGCAAGGCATACGTAACGATCCCTACCCCGAGGGATCCATACAGGAGAAGTCATGGTATACAGTCTTCCCCAGTCTTTTTACGAAGAAGAAAAAAGGACCCTATTGCTGCAAGGATGGCAATGCCGATTAAGATAACTTCTTTCATCAATAATTCCTCCCTTGAGTGAACTTCTCACTGTACGCTAAAATTACCCCCGAATTACGGCATCATTCTTCTTGCGCAGCCGTATTTCACTGGGAGTGATCTCAACGAGCTCGTCATCGTCTATATATGCTATACAGTCTTCCAGGCTCATGTCAAGGTGTGGGGTCAAAACAACCGCCTGATCAGTTCCTGATGCACGGACATTGGATAACTTTTTACCTTTGGCCGGATTGACGACCATGTCGGCCGGCCGGCTGTTGTCCCCGATGATCTGACCTTTGTAAACCTTTACACCGGCACCGAGGAACAGTTGGCCCCGCTCCTGGAGGTTAAACAGGGCGTAGGCAACAGTGGTACAGGCTTCCTTGACGATCATGACACCGTTCTGCCTGCTCTGGATATCCCCGGCATAGGGTCCCCATTCGGCAAAGACATAGTTCATAACCCCCATGCCCCTGGTGTCGGTCATGAATTCTGATCGATAGCCCAGCAGGCCACGGGTCGGTACTTTAAACTTCAATTTGGCCAACTTGTTTTCGATCTGCATGTCCAGGAGTATTCCCTTCAGTTTGCCCAGTTTTTCAATAACAACGCCCTGGAACTGCTCGTCCACATCAACTGTTAACTCTTCATAGGGTTCAATGGTTTTGCCGTCTTCTTCCTGCATGATAACCGTGGGACGGGTAACCTGGAATTCATATCCTTCACGACGCATTTTCTCGATGAGAATGGACAGATGCAGCTCGCCACGGCCGGAAACCCGAAAACCGACTCGGTCGGTTAGCTGTTCTACCTGCAGGGCAACATCGGCCAGTGTTTCCTTATTAAGACGGTCCTCAAGGTGCCGGGAGGTAACATACTTACCGTCCAGCCCCGCAAAAGGGGAGTCGTTTGGAATGAAGTTCATGGAAATGGTTGGCGGGTCGATTTGTATAAGCGGCAGTGGTTTTGGGTCATCCGGGTCGGTAAAGGTGACTCCGACTGTAACATCGTCCATGCCGGCAACCGCAACAATTTCACCGGTCGTGGCCGAGTCTACAGGAATTTGTTGATCTGCTTCGAAACGGAAAATTTTAGTGATCCGGATCGGTTTTATTGATCCGTCACGTCGTGCGACGACCACATTGTTATTAATGCTGATCGTACCATTGACCAGTTTGCCGATGCCGAGCCTGCCCAGGTAGGGAGAATAGTCTATAGTATTTATCTGGAGTTGCAGCGGTAGGTCCGGAGATCCTGATGGAGGCTGCACGTGGTTGACTATCATGTCAGAGATGACGGACATGCCGGTTTCATCGGTAACAGGTTCGCTGGGGTCGCTGATGGCATATCCTTCCTTGGCTGAGGCATAAACCACAGGGAAATCAAGGGTTTCTTCCGGGGCATTCAGCCGGACAAGCAGGTCAAAGACTTGGTCGACCACCCATTCGGGACGAGCACCTGGTTTATCTATTTTATTGATTACAACCAGGATGGGCAGGTTGGCGGCAAGGGCTTTTTTCACGACGAAAAAGGTTTGAGGCATGGGGCCTTCCTTGGCATCGACTAGCAGGACGGCACCGTCGGCCATCCGTAAAACCCGTTCAACCTGGCCGCCGAAATCTGCATGGCCAGGGGTGTCAATAATGTTAAGATGGTGTCCTTTGTATGCGTAGGAGCCGTTTTTTGAGGAAATGGTAATGCCACGCTCCTTCTCCAGATCCATGGAGTCCATCAACCGTTCGGCAACTTCCTGGTTGTCCCTGAACATCCCACTATGACGGAAAAGTTGATCAACCAAAGTAGTCTTGCCATGGTCGACATGGGCGATAATTGCTACGTTTCGTATTTTCTGCTGGTCCATAAAAATCTCAAAAGTTGTAAATAAAAAAAGTGCGGCAAGCCGCACAGTTAAGTAAAATGACAAAAGAACGAAGACTCTACAGGAAAAACCGGAAAAAGACAAGCTGGATTGGACGCAATGTGATAAAGAACCGTCGAGTTGCCCCATATCTGGGGAATAATAAAACAAAAATATATCCAGAGGCGTTGATAATGACGTTCCATTGTAAAAATTACGATATTAATAAAGACAAATGCAAAAAACTCAAAGGTGAATGTGTACCTGGCCGCAAGGCATGCGTCCTGGAAGGCCGGGTAGCTGTCAGTGAGGAACTGGAAGAAAAGATCAGAAAATTGGACAACCGGCTATCAAGGAAAACAGAGATAGGTTGACCAGAAGTTTTCACAGAGTATACGTAACAAAGTCTGTTTTTTTATTTCATATCTCGCACTGTTCCGGGTGGGGCATTTTGCTTAACCGAAAATCCATCCTGTACATCGACACTGTCTTTACGGCGGGCTTTTTGTTAAAAGATTTTGGCCTTACAACATTATAAAGGGCTTCCAGGTTCTACTACATACAGGCCGTGTATATAGCCGTTATTAAATGGGCTCTCGATTTTACTGACAGAAGAAAGGACTCTTGAACCGGCGGTGGCCTGGACGGCAGCTTTCTTTCCTGTAAGTTTTACACCTGCAAGATCTATTACGCTCCCGGACGCAATAATCGCTGTTTCACCTGAGATTTGCCCCCCTGTTACTTTGATTCTTGATTCCCGGGTATATATTGCAACATCCTTTCCATTAATTCTGCTGTTTTCTATTACGACTTCATCGGATTCAATTACATTGATGTGGTCTGCTTCCAGATTCTCCATCCGGATATTTTTTGAGTCAGATATTTCAATAGATTTATAGTGCCCCGTCAGGGTGATGTTAAGTTTGTTTGAAATCACAGCTACACGATCAGTTTTTTGAGGTCTCTCCCATGGGGCTTGCCATGATTCTGTGACAAGTGCATCCTGGACCAGGCGATTAAACTCAGCAGGTCGTTCAAGTATGGGATTGTGACCGGTTTCCGGCATGATGTTAAACTGAGTTTTATCCAGTATATAGTTTAACATTTTTCCTGTACGGATCGGAGTCGTTGGATCATTTGCCCCCCATATTATAATTGCCGGGACATTCACCTGATAGATCAGGTTGCTAAAATCAAAATTTGCCAGGGCCAGACCGGCTATTGTATGGGGGTCACCATTAAAATACCGGCTACGGAGCTCAGGTGACTCCAGGACGTTTTCAAGCTTGTCCGACAAGTCAGGGGTCTCCATGATCTCCATAGTATGGTTCGTAAAGATGCCAAACAGCTTAGTGGGATGCTTCAGCAGACCCTCATTCTTTTTGTGGATATTCCTCATGATATGCTGGGACAGTGACTGGCGATGAATTATTCCACTGACATCAGCCAGGATCAGCCGTTGCAGGTTGTCCGGTTGAGTGGCTGCATAGCAAAGGGTGACCGCACCCCCTAGAGAATGTCCGATTATGATAAAAGGTCGGTCGTGAACATAATGGTCCTTCACCCATTGAATAAACCTGGAATAAAATAATGGCGAGTACAGGAT
>CALANC010000056.1 GCA_937925895.1 uncultured Desulfobacterales bacterium | reverse complement strand
CTGGATACATTCAAAAGGCAAATATGATCTTGTGTCTATGGCTGATCCATTGGTTGAGCTTTTTTTAAAAGGAATAGGAACGGTAAAGATTGCAGACAACATAAAATAATTTTTTGTAATCGAGGGAATATTAAGAATAAGGAGAAATTTGATTATGGTACAATATATAGCTGACCGCAAAGATATCGATTTTGTCCTTCATGAGCAGCTGCAGGTTGGAGATTTAAGCAAATATGACAGGTATGCTGAGTTTAACAAAAAAACGGTGGATCTGATTGTATCCGAAGCACGCAATCTGGCAATTAAGGAGATTCTGCCAACCCAACGATTGGGTGATCAGGAAGGGTGCACGTTTGATAATGGGAACGTATCGGTTCCCGAATCCTTCCATAAAGCATATAGGCTCTTGAAGGATGGTGAATGGGTTGCCATGACTGAGGATCCTGAATGGGGAGGGCAGGGTATGCCAATAACAGTGGCGATGGCAGCCAGCGATTATTTTGTAGGCGCCAATTATGCATTCATGATGTATCCGGGACTGACTCATGGCTCGGGAAAACTGATCCAAGTTTTCGGAACGGATAAACAGAAAGAACTCTATCTTGAAAAAATGTATAGCGGAGAATGGACCGGAACAATGATGCTCACCGAGCCACAAGCCGGATCAGATGTAGGTGCCCTCACTACTTCAGCAGTGAAAAATGACGATGGAACATATTCTATCATAGGGAGCAAGATCTTTATTTCAAGCGGGGAGCATGATCTGTCGGAAAACATCGTTCATGCTGTTTTGGCCCGCATAGAGAACGCTCCGGCAGGCACCAAGGGAATATCTTTATTTCTCGTCCCTAAAATATGGATAAATGACGACGGAAGCCTTGGCGATTTCAACGATGTGGTTTGTACGGGTATTGAAGAGAAAATGGGAATTCATGGTAATGTCACCTGCTCCATTACCCTTGGCGGCAAAGGAAAATGCAGAGGCACTCTGCTGGGAGAAGAGAACAAAGGGATGAGAGCTATGTTCCTGATGATGAACGAAGCCCGTCTTCTTGTCGGTCTGCAGGGTTTTGGTTGCGCGTCGTCCGCTTATATGTATGCCGTTGATTATGCCCGAGAACGTGTTCAAGGGAAAAATCTTCTTAATATGAGAGACAAGGATGCACCGTCGGTCCCGATTATTCAACATCCGGAGGGACGACGGCAGTTGCTGATGATGAAGGCATATATCGAGGGGATGAGAAGTCTTTTGTATTATATCGGTTGGTGTGAAGATAAAATTAAAGTCACCCACAGTGAGGAAGAAAAAGACAAATACCAGGGAATCATAGATGTTCTCATCCCGATTGGCAAAGGCTATGTCACAGACAGGGCTTTTGAGGTCTGCAACCATGGTCTTCAGATTTACGGCGGGTATGGATATATCAAAGATTATCCCATGGAGCAACTGCTCCGGGATTGTAGAATAACCATGCTCTACGAAGGAACCAATGGAATACAGGCCATGGATCTATTAGGAAGAAAGTTGGGAATGAACAAAGGAAAGCCTTTTATGGATCTGTTGGGTGAGATGGGGCAGACACTAGCAGCTGCCAGGGGAATATCGGGCCTTGAAGATTTTGCCACAAAGCTGGAAGAAGCCATCAATAAATTGGGAGAAGTCGCTTTACACATTGGAACAACGGCTTTTTCGAATAAAATTTTGAATGCATTTGCTTTTGCTTATCCTTTTATGGAAGTAACCGGAGATGTGATTATGGCCTGGATGCTGTTGTGGCGATCTTCTATTGCTGCCTTAAAACTGGAGAAAGGAGCGAGAAAAAAAGATACAGCATTCTACGAGGGGCAGCTTAAAAGTGCAGAATTCTTTTTCAATTCTATTCTTCCCGTTACTTTAGGGAAAATGAAAACAATTCGAACGACCAATGGCGCTGCTGTAGAGATTTCAGAGGATTCTTTTGGAGGATAATTATTTTTCAGGAGAAAAAAATGCAAGGGAGAAATTTGTTTGCAGGAGGGGAATTTCTTATCAGGAACATCCGAAATGAAGATATATTTGCTCCGGAAGCGATGACACAGGAGCATAAAATGATCTATTCGACTGCTATAGATTTTGTCAAAAAAGAGATTCATCCGCATGTGGATCAGATCGAGAAAAAAAGTGAAACGCTGACCCGGTCTTTTCTAAAGAAAGCAGGGGAAATAGGGTTAAATGGGACAGATATCCCGGAGGAGTTCGGGGGCGAGGGAATGGATAAGATAAATACCTGTCTTGTTACCGATGCGCTTGGAGGAAGTGCTTCATTTGCTGTTTCCCATTCGGCTCACACGGGAATCGGTTCCCTGCCGATTGTATATTTTGGCACCGATGGCCAGAAGAAAAAATATCTGCCAAAACTTGTATCTGCAGAATGGGTCGCTGCTTATTGCTTAACCGAGTCAAATGCGGGCTCTGATGCGCTTAATGCTCAAACGACGGCCACACTATCAGACGACGGCAAATACTACGTGCTAAACGGTGAAAAGATTTTTATCACCAACGGGGCATGGGCCGACCTGTTTGTCGTTTATGCCAAAGTAGATGGCGATAAATTCACGGGATTTATTGTTGAGCGTCGATTCCCGGGGATTTCGAATGGCGATGAAGAAAAAAAAATGGGTATTAATGGTACTTCAACCACGTCGGTTATTTTTAAAGATTGTCACGTACCGGTGGAGAATGTTCTGTTTGAAGTCGGGAAAGGGCATAAAATCGCATTTAACATCCTTAATATCGGACGATACAAACTGGGTGTCGGCGTGACCGGTGGATGCAAGTTTATCATAGCGGAGGCTACAAAATATGCCAACTCTAGAGAGCAATTCGGGAAAAAAATTTCTTCTTTCGGCATGATCAAAAACAAGCTGGCAGATATGAGCATACATACATACATGGCCGAATCAATCTGCTATCGGATCGCCGCCATGATGGATGATAAAATGAGTCTGCTTTCTCCCGAGGAAAAGAAGCATGGGGCAAAGAATGCCGAAGCCATTGAGGAGTATGCCGTAGAATGCTCCATTGCAAAAGTGTATTGCAGTGAATGTCTGGATTTTTGTGTGGACGAGTTGGTGCAAATATTTGGTGGTTATGGATACATTGCAGAATATCCTGCCGAACGAATGTATCGGGACGCTCGGATCAACAGAATATTCGATGGAACAAATGAAATCAATCGTCTCTTGATTCCAGGAACTATATTTAAACGGGCCATGCAGGGCAAACTGGCACTTTTCGATAAGATTAATGCGGTAGAAAAAGAGGTGAAAACACATTCTTCTAATTCGTTCAATAGTGGTCCTGATAGCCTGGATCTTCAGGAGCATCTCATTGAGTCCGCCAAGAAAATTCTTCTTTTAAGTGCAGGCAAAGCGCTCAGCAAGTTCTTAGATAATCTGGCTGATGAACAAGAAATTCTGGCTTTGCTGGCCGACATGATTATAGAAGTGTTTGCTATGGAGAGCGGCCTTCTGAGAGCCAAACAACTTCTTGCCAAAGAAGGTCCAAAGAAAGCAAGGTATCACCTGGTAGCTGTAAAAGTTTATTTTAATGATATCATGCCCAATATTGTTCACTGGGCCAAACAGCTCCTGGCAGCATCTGCGAAGGGTGATGACCTGACAGCACACATTGACGCAGTAAATAAGCTGGCGTCCTGTCAACCGCTTGATACCATTGCCCTAAGGCGTCTTGTTGCACAAAAGGTAATTAAGGGTAGGAAGTATCCCTTTTAATTGTTACTTCATTAAAAATGGAACAATTCAATCTCTTTATTTAGTAGTTTGCCATCCCTTTTCACCTGAATCTGAAGTTTGGTCCTGATTTCGCTATAAAACAGTTCAAGTTTTAAGTCAGCCAGTGAGTGTATTAATTGCCCATTGAACTGTTTAATAATATCGTCTTTCTGCAGTCCGGCTTTCTTGGCAGGCCCGGCATTGCCGACTCCCACAATAACCAGATCCTGGTCTTTTTCTTTAATCTGAACACCCAATTTGGGAGATTTTTTTCCCTTCAGCCTGGATGTTAGTAGCGCATAATCAGCAATACCATCTTCGATTTCTTCATCTTGTACTATAACCGTAAACGGCTCGAGGGTGCGCCGGTAGAGGCGTTCAGGGATGCCATATTTATGTCTGACATGACCGTTGCCTGCCAGGATCACCAGCTTGTGTTCGGGGTTGTCTTTCAAAAACTGATGGGCAGATTCTGCCATGCCTTCATCCCAAAGTGTTTGTGCCTGCAAAAAGTAGTTAAACTCTTGTAGTTCCTGATGTTCCTCATGCAGGGTGAACACATTTTTCAGGGCTCCACGGTAGGATTCATTGGAAAAATCCATTGAAGAAGGCATTTGTTTCTTTTGTTTATCTGACAGACTGTGCATACCTTCACGGGCGACTTGATGGGTAATATCTCCCTGGATATTGAGGGCAATCATCGGGATGTTGTGTTGTTTAATAAAATCTATTATCGGCTTATACAGATTGTAATCGTACCCCCACTTGGTGAAATATTCAGTCTTTTTTAAAAATGTACGCTCATCAATTCGTCCGGCCAAAAAGTCATCCACTACCTGTTGATAGGGTTTTTGGAACATTTCCATACCTACGGCAAGTTTATTCCCTGCTGCAAACATCTTTTTGATAACCTGCAGTTGATTGAGGTGGTGTGCAAACATGTCATGCTTTTCACCCACATAGATAATGCGGCTGGTTCCTAGTTTCGGAATAATATCGTTTATCGTTTCCAGATTGTCCGGTTTTATTACCCGGGTGGCCGGCCGGGACAATACAAAGATGCCATTATCGGTTTTGGCAATTGTTTTTTGCGTGTTTTGGCCGTCTTTAAAGGCCAGTTCGGTATATTTACCATAGTGCGGCAATTTTTGCTTTACTGCCTTAGCTTCTGCCTTGTTTTTGACGTGTAACAGTACAATTCGCTCAGTTATGTTGTATGGGTTTTTATATACTTTCAAGCGCACGCCGTCTTCCGGGATGGCCTGAACCCCAAACAACGTATCGGCAAGCGCATTGTCATAGCCGGCGATCAGAAGAGAGCTGTCTTTCATTTGAGCAAAGGTGATCTTGTCGGGAGCTATATAAGTAATATTATCAATTCCAAGTCCTTCAATAACAGGCCGGTATTTGGCGCCCTGGTTGGCTGAGACAACGGATGTCAAATTTCCTTTCCCCATGATGCTGGCCAAAACGGGTGGAATTTCTTCGTCGGTTAATTCCCGCATGAATGTGTAATTTTCATCAATGAGAACTTTATTGGGTAATTCATCAAGTGTTAAGTTAACGTTTTCCTTGGAATTTTTTATTTCAATATAGAGTCGTTTTTTGCCACTTTCGGTGTATAGGGTGACCGGGACATGAAGCTGATAAGCTTCACCTTGTTGTAACAGGGAGAATTTCAACTTGAGTTTTCCCCGCTCCACCTGCAACTCACCATTTTCTACGACAAGCCTTGGAATGTCTTTACGGTTAAGCCAGTTTCCGAAGTATGAATACAATTCTTCTCCGGTTATTTTTTCAAAGGCGCGCTGTATGTCGTGCCAGGAAGCCAAGCGAAAACTGTTCTGCCGAATAAACTCTTTTAAAGCAGCAAAAAATTTTTCGTCGCCGTATTTAATTCGCAGTCCATGAAACAGCATGGCTGTTTTCCCATAGCCGACGGCGCTTTGAGCCTTGTTTTGACGTGTAAAAAAACTACTTGCCGGCATGGCATTGTTTTTGTTTACATAGGAATTGTAGTTAACCATAATTTGTTTACGATAGGCGATGTCCTTGCCTTCTAATGAGGCATAGTGATGATCGGCCAGATAAGTGGTGAGGCCTTCTGCCCAGTTCCCGTGAGCGAAATCAATGAAGACAGATCCGCCAAACCATTCATGGAGAATTTCATGTCCCAAGGAGGTTTTGACGATAAAGGGCAAATGAACGATACGACTTCCCAGAAGAGTAAATGTAGGCATTGAATTTCCTGTGGGAAAGACATTTTCTACAATAGCAAACCGTTTATACGGGTAAGGAGTGAGTATGGTCTCGTACATGTTTATATATTTTTTTGAATGGGAAATATAAACATCTGCCAAATGTGCATCTTCTTCGAAGAAATATGCTTCTAACACAATATTGTTATAGTGTTCTTTTTTCAAAACATATCTGTTTGAAGCCGCTAGATGCAAGGCGTCCAGAAGATGATTGAACTGAAAATAGAATGTTTTGGTTTTTTCATTTTTTTTAACCGTCACCGCATCAGCTTCTGACGTTGCAATAAAATTTTTTGGCAACGTAACCGAGAGCGCATACTCAACCAAAGCATCCGGTTTGGGATACCACCCATCGTTTAAAAACACATTGTTACTATCAATCAGGTTGGTCTTTTTGTCAGCAAAAAAAGCTTCATAACTCATGTTAATTACTTGGTTCTTGTCCAAGGTTAGGGAAACCATTTCATCAACGCCGGCATGGATAGCGCTTCCATTGAATTTCACATTACGCAGATTGGATACAGATATAGCAATCTTTTGATCGGCTCTGGCTTCAAGACGGGCGGAGCCTATAATTTTCTTCTTGTTTGTATCAACTTGCACATGAAGCGTATAACGCAGATTATCACTCCACCCGGTTGCAGGCAAAAACAAGATCAAAACAAAAATAAGTTTTTTCAATGTATGCATAAGGCGTTTCCTCACAGCAAAAGGTATTTATGGCATGCATCTTTGTCAATGGCATCTTAAATCTAAGCGGCACATCTGTGGTCAAAATCTATTCGGGATAATCTGTTTGATAAATTCTTTGTCTTTAGCGGCTTCTAAGAAGTTTAAGATTGCGGTTCTTCTCCAATTTAGTT
>CALANC010000055.1 GCA_937925895.1 uncultured Desulfobacterales bacterium | reverse complement strand
GAAAATGTCCAACAAGGATAACCAATTGTTAAATTTTATCCGGCCAATTTGGCCATTACTCAATTTATTTTATAAAACAAAAAGTGTTGAAGAAGGAATTGAATTTTTAAAGCAATATAAATCTAGATTTCGTGAAAATGAAAGCATTTCATATTGGGTTTCATTTGGACGAAACTTTGAGAGAGATGGTGATATAAATAACGCTGAAAAAATATATAAGTTGGCTCTTGAGCGTGATTCCGAATACTGGGAAACTTATAAAAGACTCTGTCTAATGTATGAAAGAGCAAAACGTTATAATGATGCAGTAGCCATATGCAAATTAGCTATTGACCGTAATCTTTCAGACAATACCAAGAGTGGTTTTGAGGGAAGACTTAAACGAATTTTAAAAAAAATAATAAGTTAAATAATAGGAAAACATAGGATCTGATAGAACATAGGCGACTATTCCACACCGTTTGCCAATGTGAATGATTATTTTTTCTGCTATATGCGCCACGAGTTTCAAGCGTCAAATCTTAACAGATATCACAATGCCTGCTAACTTTTTTTAGCCCAAATACTGGCAAGAAATCCCAAAAATAATATAGATCTCGTAACAAAAATGTAATATTGTAATTGCGTCTTATGCGTTATTTTCTGTAGGCCTATCGCGGAAAGAGGATTTAGGTCAAAATCAAAATAAATTTAAATAATCATTCAAAAATAATGGTATGGAATCTATAATTCACTATGCGTCATACGCGTCAACAAATGTAAATGATTGCCCATATTTTTAGGTCGTATAATACTAGTTAGGCATTCCATCTCACAGGAATAAGGCAATGAGAAAGATAATTCGTCAATCTGTAGTATTACCAGCTTCCGCAGAAAAACTATTTGAAATGTACATTAACCCCTTAAAACACCAAGCAATCACAGGTGGGTCCGTCGAAATTGGCGATAAAAGAGGTTCTAATTTCAAAGCCTTCGATGGGGCTTTGAGTGGGACGATTCTTGAGGTTATAAAACCGAGGTTGATTATTCAATCGTGGCGTTCAATTAATTTTATGGCCGAGGACCCTGACTCCACCCTGATCTTGTCCTTCACTTCGGAGGAAGATGAGGGGCGAATTGATTTGATTCACCTTGATGTGCCCGATCAAGACTACGATGGTGTAAACCAAGGTTGGGAAAAATACTACTGGACACCTTGGCGCACATATTTGGCAAGAGTGAAATAGTGTGTTTTCTCGAAGAGGCGCGATGCCTACTGGCTAGCCTTAATAAGAATGATCGATAAACTTCAGGGAATTGCTCAAACCATTCAAATCCTTCGCCTGCCATCAATTGCTGTTGGATTAATTAGTTTGGCATCGATGGTCGCAATCATTTTCATTTCTAAGTCTCATGAGAGTGACCGATTTCTTATCCCAAGTATTGTCGTCCTACTCTGGGCTATCAGCACTTATACCTTTATAGTGACTTTTCGTTCAGTTCCTAAAAAAGCGAATAAGTCCTTAAAGTTTTTCAGCAAACTAAAGCGTAATATTAATCGCGGTTGGCATTGGTTCATAGGTGTAGTTTTTTTTGGCACAACAGTGGCTGTCATATTTTTAACTTTTCGGATGGTTTTAATTTGGTTAGGATCCTATGGTTGCTAACCACGCCTTCCACCCAACAGTCAAAATCAAGATTTACTTGACCTGACACCAGAAAAATATGATAACTGCAAAGTACGGTTTTCCAATCGGGAGAGACATATAACTCTACTACAGCCCTATCGATGAGGTCTTCATCAGCATAATAATACCCTAAGGCATCAGCAAGTCTACTATTGACCCCTTTCTCAAACAATCAACTTTACACCTAACGCAGCCTTAACCGGCACTCTATCATAGTGCTATGGTTTTAAGATAAGTTTTCCCGTTACAGACCCCGACTCAAGTAGACGGTGAGCGCGGGGCGCTTCTGCCAACGGAATTTGCTCGTGAATATGTGGCTTGACGTTTCCTTCCTTCAGGTACCGGAAAAGCACCTCATAGGAATGTCTCATCAGGTCCTGACGAATTTGGGCGATGGTGTAGATAACAAAAGCCCTGATGCCGACGCTCTTGGGGAAGTTGGTCTGCAAAAGTTCAACCAAATTCTCCTCAGGGGGGCCGGCGGCAAAGCCGAACCAGATAATCTGGCCCATTGGCGCGAGGACCTCAAAATCCCTGGCAAAGGTGTCTCCCGCCACGGAATTCAGGATCAGATCCACGCCGGAACCGTTGGTAATTTCCTTCACTCGAGCCACTACATCTTCGCGTTTGTAGTTGATGATGTAATCGGCACCCTGACTTTGGGCGAAGGCTGATTTTTCGTCCGTGCTGGTCAGTCCGATTACGGTAAAACCGCCCATTTTGGATAGCTGAATCACGGCGGTCCCCACCCCGCCGGCTGCTGCGTAAACCAGCACCGTCTGCCCTTTCTTTATCCCGGCCATGCTGTGTAGCATGTGGTAGGCTGTAAGATAGTTTACGGTCAGAGCGGCCGCGTCGTCCAGGTCGATACCTTCGGGAACCGGTACCACCTCGGCGGTGTTGGCCAGAACGTATTCGGCATAACAGTTTGGACCAAAAACGATGACAGGTTGACCTGTTTTCAGATCTTTGATGTTTTCTCCAACCGAGTCAATGGTTCCGCTGCATTCCAGACCCGGTATGGCGGGGAAGGGCGGCATCGTGGGATAGGTTCCTATTCGCAGCATGATGTCGGCAAAATTGACGGATATCGCCGCTGTTTTTATCCGTACTTGTGAGGGTCCCGGCACCGGGGTTTCAACCTCTTTGTATTCCAATACTTCCCATGATCCTGTTTTTTCAATTTGAACGGCTTTCATTATTCCACCTTCCTTGGCCTAAAGATTCTCATAAAATTTTATGCAAGATTCAGGTAATCTCTCTTGCAGAAATGTTATCATCTATTGGGGTAAGTCAATGAAAAAATGTTGGAATCTTTGTATAAGAATCCTGACTGCCCGAGTGTGGTTTTTGAAAATAGTTCTTTGCAGGGTTATCCGGATTCCTGATTTAATCATCCACACTGGGTCCCGTTTCCAAGACAAAATTCCATAGCTATAGAAGTGCAAATATCACGTCCATAAATTTCGTGTGATATCATTTTTCCCAAAGGGCAAATCCTTTTTAGAGGGTTTGTCTTTTGATTTTTGATGGAACTTAAGATATAAATAATAAAAATAAGCGGATCTGATGTTGGCCTTTTGGAAAGAAATGTTAAAAATGGAGAGTGTCTAATTTGTTGAGATGTCATTATCGAACTAAAACTCTTGTAAATGCCTATAGAGTGCTCATTGCATTAATAATAATATTTTGTTTTGTCGCAATTGTGTCTTACGCCCAAGAGTCTAATAGGCAAAACATTGAAAACGATCGGGTCAGTGCTAGTGAGTTGAAACGAGAGGTTATTAATAGTTTTGGGAAAGGCCGCAGGAATAATCCTAAATTTGCAAAAAAACGAGGCATGATACCTACGGGGTTAACGCCTAAATTTGACGAAAGAGTAGATTGTCGTGGCATCGACGAGTATTGGGCAAAGGACTATTCCCGCAAGCGCGGCAGAGAAACTTACCATGGAGGCATAGATATTCCTGCTCCGCAGGGTACTCCTATCTTAGCAGTCGCCGATGGAGTAGTTGTCGCTAAATTCATGAATGAAGGCAATCCAAAAGGGATTGAGATAATGCTGCGTCATAATCCGGAGGATACGGGGCACCCTATGTGGATCTACACGCAGTACACCCATTTATTAGAAATGCCGGCGTTAGATATAGGGCAGCGGGTGCGAATGGGTCAAGTCATCGGCAAAACCAGTAACAGCGGAATTTCAGGACGGGAAGCAAAAAGACGATATGGAATTGGAGGAGGCAGTGGGCGGAAGGGTGGTTCAAGCGTCCGCCGTCATGCACTTCATTTTGGAGTAATTTACAGCAAGAGTCGAAAATATATGAAAAATGAAAAGCACCTCATCCCAGTGGATGCTTATTGGATGGACCCTAATGCCTTGTATCGTAAATTCCCACCATTTGACTCTGCTTCATTGAAAGCACTACCTGAAAACCAAAAACAGGTTCCCATTCCATATATTCTGTTTAGCGGAGAGGTTGTACCAGTAGATACCAAACTTATTTGGCCTTACAGTTGTTCACAAAAATAAGAAAATCAAAGCATTTTTAAACTTATTGATAATTATTGAAAGACACCATCAGCAACATAAAACACATGACAATATCATCAAGTGAATTGCTAAATCCTCCACACCCTGCGAACGCTATGGATTTGTCCTTTTGAGTTTTTCGGATTTTTTGATATATGTAATTGAATTAAACTGATCTGATGTTGGTTTTTTGTTAAGATATCTTCTATAAAGCTCCTCCCCACCTTTTCCATAAATATATCACATCCATAAATACCAGAATGTAACACTTAATAATTAAGATAATTCTCAACCCCGAACAATCCTCTTGACAATTCCATTGTTACTGTGTGAGATAATTACAGATACTGTCTCCTCATAACGTTTAACGCTTGTTAACCCTCATCTTATATCCTTTTTTATTGAAAGGGGTATTTAAAATAACTGACCATCTCTTTGCATCGGTCAGAAGATATTTAAGA
>CALANC010000054.1 GCA_937925895.1 uncultured Desulfobacterales bacterium | reverse complement strand
TGTGCCCCAGGATGACAGCCGCCCCAGCCAGAACCTCCGCCCCAGCCAGGACCCCTCCCCATTCAGCCTCCGGTGGCACCGACCATGTGGTCTAAGGTGGCGGCGTGCTCTTTTTCCGGGTCAATTTTATAAAAGTCCTTAATCCCGCCATGCACACCATAGTAGACCGGTTCGGCAAAACCTTTGATTTCAGCCTTCCTGGTAGGCCCCATTTCTCTTGTAATCGTAATGTGTGATGTGTGAACGATGTTTCCCATGATGCCCTTCTTTTTTTCGAGACCTTTGAAAACCATCCTCTTTTTTCCAATCTCGGTGTCAGGCTGAAATTTTAATCCTCGGAATACTCCATGTATACCTGCCTGCCCCGTAAGTCCGGCAGATCGTACTGGGGTGGTTAAAATTTCCGTCTTCCTTGACCTAGAACAAAATTGAACGTTTTTCAAAGGTCTCGACGTCAATCATAAAACATTCGTACAAATTATAATCTGCAATTGCAGGTTTTAGGTCCAGTATGGATTGATCAAATCTTCAAATATAGTTAGTGCCGCCTCTGAGCCATGCCCCGCTGCAGTGACGATTTGCTTATATCCACCTGCCACATCACCGGCAACATATATTCCTGGAATATTTGTTCTGTATTGGTCATGCTTTATGTAACCGTCTTCCGTAAGTTCAATGCCAATTTTATCGGCCAATTCAACGGCAGGATCATAACCTATGGCAATAAAGACGCCGTTTATGGCTAATGTTGACGTCTCTTCAGTTTTATTGTTGTACAGCAGAACGTCTTCTACCTTTTGTTTTCCCCTGATCTCTTTAACTTCGGTATTAAATAGGATGGGGATATTGTTTTGGATAAGATTTTTTACCAGGAAATCCTGGGTCTTCAGTGTGTCTCTCCTATGGACTAATGTTACACCCACACCCATATTGTGCATATGAAGTGCTTCGGTAGCTGCGCTGTTGCCCCCTCCGACAATAATTACTTTTCGGCCCTTAAAAAGCGGACCGTCACATGTGCTGCAGTAGCTCACACCATGCCCAGATAAGCGTGACTCTCCCGGGACCTTCAGCGCTCTGTGAGAAGCACCTGTGGCAATCAGCAAAGCTTTTGTATAGAATTTTCGTCTGCTGGTCTGAACGGAAATTGGCTTGCCCGGTGTGACTTCTTCAACCTTTTCTCCCGGAAAAATCTGTACATATTCGAGGGCATGAGTAACCATAATATCTACCAGCGCTTTTCCTCCTATCTGTGTCAGACCGGGATAATTTTCGACAATAGGAGTTATGGCCACTTGACCACCAAGTACGCCCTTTTCGATCACAACGGAGTTCATGCCGCTGCGTGCCGCATATATTCCGGCACTTAAACCGGCAGGCCCACCGCCGATGATGACCAGATCGGTCTCAATCTCTTTTTCTTCGCTTTCAGGGATAAAGACCGACTGTTCTTCCATCTTTTCCAGTGACAGCATAAAAAGTTCTTCCGGCTGTGCACCTTGTGCAATCAACACGTCGTTTGCAAAAGTTTGAGGAACCGACTGGGCTGAATATTGATTGGCAAGCTCCGGGTTGGCCTGGATATCAATAATTTTAAGTGAAATCAAATCAGGGCTTTCGACTGCAGCTTTCAGTGCATTCATAGCCTGTTGCGGGCAATAAGGGCAGGTCGGACTGACAAAGACCTTAATTCTTCTTGGTTGGTTTATCTTTTTGATTACTTGCAGAGACTGTTCACTAAGATAACTTTTTCGAGTCCCGATGAGAATAAGGGTTTCAAGGAAAATACGGCCTTCCTCTCCTAATGGAGCACCCAGCCACCTGATGTTGTAATGGTCCGGATCAAACACCAGGGTAGGGGAATGTTGAACATTTAATTCTGCTGCTGATTTATGGTTGAGATCATATTCACGAAGAACAATTTGGTCGGTCAGTTCTCGAAAAAAACGAAGTGCTTGTCTGGCGGTATCACTGAACATATCGTTCAGGCCAGGCTGAGCAAATAAAAGGATAGGAATTTCGTTGGTAATTCCACTCAGCAATTTTGAAATTTCTCTTTGAGCTTCGGCGATTTGGGTTTCTTCGAGTTGATCCATAAATTACTCCCTTGCTATCAGGTTAATCTTTAAAGACAAATTTTCCGCCTATAAATCCCGCTGTGCCGGCTGCAACCAGCGTGACCAAATTTAATAACAGAAAGATCCACCGGTGGTATGATGATGAAGTCGCGATCTGAGGATCAATAAGAAGCCAGACAGCCAGAATAATGGTTGTCAATGATACAATAGATGCAGATGTAATTTTGATAATGAATAGATTTGTCATCGTTCCGCCATATTTCTTTTGCCATTCTATATACCCGGAGAATAGGACCATAGGCATAGTTAAGATGACGAATACCAGGTTATAAAAGGCCGCTTGGCTCAAACTACTGGAAGTGAAGATAGCCGCCAATACGATAAAGACAACAGAGACCGGCAGCACCCCGTTAGGAATATGAACCAGGATTGGATGGACGTGGTGTCTGAGCATAAGGTTAAACAACGGGTCCATTTTGGTCACAGTCGCTTCAGTGTCAGATCCAGGTTGTGTTTCTTCCTCTTCCTGATCTTTGAAATCTGTTTCAGTTTCAGCCGTTTCTACCGAATCGATTTCAATAAATTTGCTTCGATCGGCTCCGCATATCGGGCATTTCTCAGGTGGCTCGTCTCCTTCGTGTATGTAACCGCACACCGTACATTTCCATCTTTTCATGTACTACCTCTTCTTATACTACTCTTAAGAAGCACTGATTACGGACGATTGACCGCTCAACCCTAACCGAGTTTAAGCGCGATCGTGAAAATTAATCATCTTTTTTCAATCGGCACGAAAGAGCATTCATCCGGACCGCAGTAATCGCCAATATATTCGGAGTCTGGCCTATAAAGTACAGGTTTGGATGCTGCCCCCCCAAACTGTTCTTCGATGACATGCGCTGCCCAACCGGCAACTCTAGCAATAGCAAATATGGGGGTAAACAGGTCCATCGGTATCCCCATGTAATAATAGAGGGAGGCACTGTAGAAATCGACATTTGCGTAAATATCTCTGCCTTTTCTCCTCTTAAATGCCTCCTTCCCTTTGATTTCAAGCTCTTTGGACATTTCGTACCATTTGGTATCACCTGTCCGCTCACCCATCACTTTGGACATGGGAGCGAGAATATGGGCCCGTGGATCATCGACTTTGTAAACTGCATGACCCAACCCCATTATTATTCCGCCACTTTCAAGCAGATTGTTTACATAATTTTCGACGTGATCCACAGAACCGATATCCGTCAACATTTCCATGACCCGTGTGTTTGCGCCGCCATGTAGTTCACCAGACAAAGAACCGACACCCGCAGCAACAGCTGCATACATGTGAGCCCTGGTGGAAGCCACTTCACGTGCCGCAAAGGTTGATGCATTAAAGGAATGCTCCGCATGCAGTACCAAACAGACGTCAAAGAAGCCAGCCAACTCGTCATCAGGGATTGTTCCGTTCAGCATGTAAAGGAAATTGGCCGCATGGCCGAGCTCGGGATTCGGTTCAACAGGTTTTTTGTTATTCCGAATGCGATCCCATGCCGCAACAATTGTCGGAAACTTGGCTATAAGCTTGATGGCCATTCGATTGGCTGCTTCAACGGAAAGCTCCCTGGTATCATGATCATGATGAGCCAACAACCCTACACTTGATTGAAGAATATCCATGGGTAGGGCGTCTTTGGGTCGGGTTTCAAGAGCCGAGATCAGTTCGGGTGGTACATGACGCTCCTCAGCGAGCATTTCTTTAATTTGAGCAAGCTCATCTTTGCTGGGTAGGCGTTCATAAAGAAGAAGAGAGACAACTTCTTCGAATGAAATTTTCCCCGCGAGCTCCTTTACCAGGTAACCCCTGTAAACCAGTTTACCGACAGTACCGTCCACATCGCTAATTTTAGTTGATGCGACTTTAAAGCCCCGGAGGCCTGTATTTAAGATTGGTTTGCATACTTCTTCCATGTTACACCTCCGTTTTTTATAATTAATACATTACTATAATATAATGCTTTTCAAGTTTTGTGCCAGAGTTGCAACCAAAAGGATTATCGCATCAACACTAGCGAACATACTGAAATACCATAATAAGTTATTAAAACAGTTGGTTATAATTTGGTATGGTTTAGAGTCTATGTTTGTGGGAACGTCTCATTTTCTATTGGTGTAATACATATTTGTCTCATAAATCTACAGGGTATGGTCGAAATATGTGGATACAAACAAATGCCGGTCTACATTTTAAAAGTGCCTAAGATGATCTAAAGTTTATCCTGTGAAATTCATGCCAATGAAAAGCGAAGCGAATTTCACCGGGATGCCTAAAGTTAGGGGTGGTGATTTTTTCGTGAGCAATCAGGACAGAGCCCGATAAATTCAAGATTGTGTCCGATGATTTCGAACACAGTTGCTTCATAAAGTTCATTTTCTAGTTGATTAAGGGGTGCTATGGGTGCATCATCCACCCGGTCACAATGTACACAACGAACATGATAATGCTTGTTCGGGTTCCAATCAAAGCGTTTCAGAGAGCCGCTGAGATCCAATTTTTGAATTTCTCCCAATTCCACCAGAACTTCTAAATTTCTGTAAACCGTACCAAGGCTGATTCTGGGTATATGCTCACGCACAATTCCATAAATTTCGTCTGCACTGGGATGGGTTTTTAACTTCTTCAGTTCTGCCAAAATAACCTTGCGCTGCTTGGTCATTCTCAGATTTTTTTCTTTCAGCAAGCCTG
Organism: uncultured Desulfobacterales bacterium; assembly: GCA_937925895.1. Lineage (GTDB taxonomy): Bacteria > Desulfobacterota > Desulfobacteria > Desulfobacterales > UBA11574 > CALANC01. The sequence goes on along the minus strand of CALANC010000054.1, from coordinate 20 downwards.
TTTCCTCTCAAAGGTGGGTT
>CALANC010000053.1 GCA_937925895.1 uncultured Desulfobacterales bacterium | reverse complement strand
TCGTCCAGAACGAAGACACCGCATCTTTAAAGGCCCGTGCACAAACATCCCTGGGAATCATAAAAAGGCCGGTGCTGATTGCCGGAAAGGCTAACGAATGCCATTCTTTTTTGTGTGCGATCCCCAGGCAACTCATAAGTGTTGCTTCTATCTTTTCCTGTTCCTCCCCGTCCCCCATTCTGGGCCCCACGGCATGGACAACACCCTTATACGGCAACCTGCCTGCCGTTGTCGCCACCGCTTTCGTTACAGGAATACGGCCGTATTTTTTGATATATTTTTCGCAATGGTCATCAATTTTTGGCCCACCCTCGTCTGAAATAATAGCAGCCAGACCGCCTCCATGAGACAGCCCGGAGTTGGCCGGGTTGACAATGGCGTCAACATTCACCCCCAGCAGATCGGAAATACTAACCTTAAACACCTTTCCGTCCTCAAATTTTTTGCTGAATTCCATTTTTACCCCCGCAATCTATATCTACCCAATTCGTAATTTCTTGAATAATTTCAGATCACATCAAGAGTACCGCCTCCCTTTGACAGATCCGGTCACAATTTCTGAATCTTCCCGATCTTTAGAACTTTGAGCTTTCAGCTTTGAGCCTTGAGCTTTGAGCCGCGCCAACGGCGCTATGACCGCATCTGTCACATGCATTTGATAAGATTGAATCGGTCGGGGGTTAAAGCTCATGTTTGAGTGCCGTAAAAAGTTGAAAATACAACCGCCGAGCAGGAGGCAGAGATCAGAGCGCATCATCAAATAAATAAAAAGATCGGTTTTAAGTCAAAATGATAAAGGCACAAATGCACGCAAAGATTCAAACAACAATTGATGGGCAGAAAGTTGAGGGGCAGATTACGCACCGCTCTGCGAGTGACATCAGCGTTAAAATAATCCATCCCTATCAGGACGTTTCCAGAGGGCTGCACATCCCCTATTTTGCAAAATCACATAAGCGCTTTGACTCGGATTTTGGAGATAAAACTGCAAAAGATTTGCTAAAAAGCATTTATCATCTTTGTACATTTATTTTCGAAAATATGGATTCTTTAATAGATGAATATCTTGAATTCAAAAAGAGGATAAAATTTCTGGAGGCAAAACTCGTATCTGAATATGTCTTTAAGAGCAAGCGACTTCAGCTTCGAAAACAACTCAGAAGTGGCGAAATAGATAACTTAGAATACCAAAAACGCCTCACCCCGATCAGAAAAGAATACGAAAAATTTGAACGCAAAAAGAATCTGATCTGGAATGGATTTTTTGAAGAATATTTTCCGATGATTGTACCGGTGGATACGAAAAATGATGTTTTAAGGATCCTTGAAAAAAGCATTCCTAAAACGGATAAGGATTCAGACAGAAGGGATTTTCAATCACACGCTCCAAAGTGGACAAAGAGTAAACGCGTGCTACTGGGCAATGCCTATTTCATCCACCCCTATGGAGGCCAGGTGATTTACGTTCCCCATAGCCATATATCGCTTGTTATCTCCAATCCGGAAAAATTCAGCCTGAATTTTGAATACATAAAGACGATTTACGAAAAATATGACGAAAAAATCGGTTTGGAGGGCAGGGCCAGACAGGAAATACTGTTGCATTTGATCGATCAGGGATTTATCAGAATTAGAAAATATAAAAACCACTGGAAGGTAAATGTTAAAGATCTCTACAAGGATTCCGCAGCCCTATTTCTTTATCGATGGGCCAGGGCGATGATAGGGGCGACAAATGATTTTTATATTGAAGTTATTATAGAACAGAAAAATGGCAAAATAATCAAAACAGATCTAAAAACACTGTCCTCATATCAATTTGCCGTCAAGCCCAAAAGCAGAATTCAGGCAATGAAATATATGCCAGGTCCCTTTCTAATGATAGACGAGGTAGAGCCTGGTCCATTTTTCTCGTAAACAAAAATAACCAAGGCGACCCGGATCGCTCGCAGAACGCCGACGAGCAGAAGAAATCAATTATTAAGTCTAAAAGAATTTAGCCGATATAATATTACATAGAAAATAAATTATGGAGGCGAAAATGTCACAATCAAATTTTTCAATTTTTAGATCGGTTAAACCAGAGCCTGATACGACAATAGAGCTGCGGATGCCTAAAACCACAATGCGGGCTCCAACCTATGTACCTTATGTAGTAGATAACCTCTGGGAGTGGAAAAGGCCCAAGAGCTACTCATGTAGAAGGTTTTCGGTATATGCCAGCCCACAAGAATATTTGGCAACGGAATCCGGACCGGAAGGCGGAACTGTTTATAAGGTCGAATTCAAAGGGAAATTCAAGCTCTGCCAGGTCAAAGGCTGGAGTGATTCTAGGAAGCATCCGGATTGCCGTAGTTTAAAAAAGGTGCTGACGAAAAGGCTGGGACAAGATTGGATAGATAGCAAAATTTCTGAGAAAGAGGAGCTCGGAAGGCTTTGGATTCCATGTTTGACCAAGGATGAAATGAATTATTTGTTTGGATCGAATGAAAAGCTCAGAGATATTAAAGATGAAATCTACAATGCTATCACATATTGGAATGATGTTGCCTTAATTAAAAACGGTAACGGTCTTGCCGATCCGGAAGGGGAGTTGTTTTTTGAAGCTGAGGATGGTTACTACCTTAGAAGTTAAGAAGTTGAAAAGGTCCATATTTTTCAGAAATTAGGAGGACAAATGATGAGCAAGAAATTCGACAACGTACCTGTAGAGAAAGATACAAGAATATTATTTCGCAAAGAAGAAAAGATAGGCAATTATGATGCTCTGCATGAGAAGTGGAATTGGGAAGGTATTAAAGCGGAATCTATTATTTTTGCGAATGATGATATTTCAGATTTGACAGATGAGGAGATTGAGCAGGAGGTTCGCAAATCAGAGTTTGTAAAAAAAGGATCGAGTATCACGCTAAAAAGATCAGAAGTATTCACGTACGTGAATTTTAATTTTGAAACCACCTAAGTTGATGACAAGCATCGTTCCAGTTAATATATAATGGAGGCTGAACAAAAACCCGGCACCTGTTAAAAACGCAACAAATCAACTACGTCCCTCGGAACACGAAGGATGCAGCGAGTTGACCGGGTAACACATCATCATCCTAAAGATGAATCTGGCGAGGCCCTATTTGATCAATGATACCAAAGCTATGTTGGGCATACGACACTGAATATTGATGCAAGCAATGTGGCATTTGGCGTACTGCATTGATGTAACGTAGGAACGGCTGAACACTTGTTCGCCGCAGAATGGAGAATACCATGGTACTGTCAGGGGTGGAGTTTATGCTTTCCCTCGTTGAAGAAAATCACTTCTCCGCCAAGATGGTGTTTAATGACAACGGAGCGATCTTCTTCCGGGTCAACCTGCAACACTGCGATC
>CALANC010000052.1 GCA_937925895.1 uncultured Desulfobacterales bacterium | reverse complement strand
AGCGCAGCGAAGGGTGGAATGCGGAGGGGGAAGGAATGCCCCCGCTGCTAAACCACTTTAATGACCAGCGACGGAGACACCCGAGTGAAACGAATATGGATGCCTCCTGAACGCCTACCTTAATTGATGCCGAATAAGGATTTGAAACTTGAGCAATATTCTTTAAATTATTTTATTGAAACAAAGGTCTTTAAAATGATATGAGACCTATCAAAATCACTAGACAGATATAATTTTTTGGAAATAACGACTAACCACGGCATAGAAAAATGAAAATAAGTGAAAAACAACAGAACCTATTACGTATGCTTCCCGGGATAGATACGATTCTTGAAATTTGTGACACGGAACCTTTTTTCGAAAACATTCCAAAATCAGTTCTGGTACGCTCGGGTCGCTCCGTGGTTGAGGATCTTAGAGCGGATATCTTAGACGGCAAACACGATATATCCGAGCAAAGTCTGACTGAACCATCAATCATGGAGGAAGTAAAACTTCGCGTTAAAACAATCATGGCTCCCAATCTTATTCGAACAGTCAACGCCACCGGTGTGGTTGTCCATACCAACCTTGGCCGATCGTTACTGTCTGATGCTGCTGTTGAGAACCTGTTGAACATAGCCAAAAAATATTCTAATTTGGAGTTCGACCTTTCAAAAGGCACCCGTGGCTCCAGGAATAGCAACGTTGAAGATATCATATGTGAATTAAGCGGTGCTGAAGACGCCATGGTCGTAAATAACAATGCCGGAGCTGTGTTTCTCTGCCTGGAAACCATATCCAAGGGGAAAAAAGCGATTGTATCAAGAGGAGAACTTGTCGAGATCGGCGGTTCATTCCGGATTCCCGATGTAATGGCGAAAAGCGGGGCGATTTTAAGGGAGGTGGGCACCACAAACCGCACCCATTTTACAGACTATGAGAGGGCCATTGAAGATGACACCGGTCTCTTGTTAAAGGTTCATACCAGTAATTACAGTATCGTGGGATTTGCATCCGACGTCTCTCTTGAAGATCTGGTTTCCCTGGGGGCAAAATTTCGTATTCCGGTCATGAAAGATCTTGGCAGCGGAACCTTTGTCGATTTTTCTGAATTCGGCTTGCTAAAGGAACCTACCGTCCAGGAAACCGTAGCAACAGGAGCCGATGTCATAACTTTTAGTGGTGACAAACTCCTGGGAGGCCCTCAAGCAGGAATCATCGTCGGCAGGAGATCCATACTGGACGAAATCAAACAGAACCCTATTACCAGAGCCCTTCGTTTAGATAAACTCACATTAGCCGCACTTGAGACCACGCTTCGCCATTACCGAAATATGGACGATGCGATCGCTTCCATACCCACATTGCGCATGTTGACCCTTCCCATTCATGAAGTTGAAGCCAAGGCCAAAGCGCTTGAGGAAATGTTAGAAAGTATAGGTGATGCACGAATGTCTGTTAAGCTTATCAATACCTCGTCACGAGCCGGTGGTGGTTCACTTCCGCTTTTAAAACTGCCTAGTAAGGGTGTTGGAGCGATCATTTCGGGAATTTCTGCCAATACCATCGAATCACATATGCGCAGTCATGATCCCCCGGTTATTGGAAGGATAGAAGAAGATGTTTTTATTATGGACTTAAGAACGATTCTGGATGATGAACTGCCGATCATCAAAAATGCTTTTGAGAATATGTTGAAAAGGGCCTGATCATCATGACTCGAATTAAACCGGACTTTTTTTCAAGCCGCAGTTCCAACCGGCAGTTTCTTATTTATAAAACAGATTCAGAACAACAATATGAAAAAACAAAAGGCAGGCCTTCTGATGATGTAAACAGACTGACAAAAATTTTCCCGGATATTCTTATTGGAAAAAATTTTGTCGACCACACCATGGAGGGTCTTAATTCTTCAGCAGAATTTGGGGCGATGGTTGTTCGAATTGATGAATTAAATCAGAACGGGGAAACACCGGGAAATGACCGTGAAGCCGACTTCATAATTGAGGTTGCTAAAACGATCAACACGATATGCAAAAGCGAAAACGGTATGTGGGGGAAGCTTGGCAAGAACATGTTTGGATGTTTTTTCCCGGGGAAAAACGAAATTTTGACACTGGAGCTTGCCGGAACAATTCAAAATAGCCTGGCTGAACTTCGAAAAGAAACCGTTTCCATTGGTGTCGCATACCATCCTATAACAGATTTTTTAAGGGACCAGGTCCTTGATAACGCTTTGAAAGCCTTGGATCATGCCGCTTTTTTCGGTCCCGGCAGCACCGTTTCTTTTGATGCAGTTAGTCTTAACATAAGCGGCGATAAAATGTATCAAAACGGAGACATCGACGGTGCCATTAAAGAATTCAAGGCTGCACTTCTGCTGGATTCTTCAAATGTAAACGTTCATAACAGTCTTGGCGTATGCTATGGTGTGTCGGATGAATATGAGAGAGCACTGGAAGCGTTCGAAGAAGCCATTCGTATTGATCCCGATGAGACCATGGCTTTGTATAACGCCGGCCTTGTAAACATGCTTGTGGGCAACCAAGACAAGGCTCTTGAATATTTCCTTGATGCTGACTGCAAGGAAGCAGATGTATTCGAAGTGGCCTTGCAAATCGGAAGACTTTATCTGGAGATGAAAGATTCTGAAAAGGGAAAAGCTTTCATAGAAAAAGCAATAAAAATCAAACCCGAGTCAGGATTCGGCTATCGATACCTCGGTGAGTGCTATACAGCCCTTAAAAAGACGGATGAAGCCATATCGGCCTACAAAGTGGCCATA
>CALANC010000051.1 GCA_937925895.1 uncultured Desulfobacterales bacterium | reverse complement strand
CCGCCCGCGGCTCAAAAAGTGGCCATACGCATCACCACTTTTAGATGTATTGAAACAACGTCTCAATCCAGAAGACACCCGCCGCTTGCCGAGGAGATGGCGCAAAAAGATCCGGACATGGCAGAAGCGCGACCATGTTCTCATGCTTCGTGTAAGCCAAGGATTTTTCCTGTCAATGGGTGTGTATGGCTGGAAAAGGTTTAAGGAGGTTATCCACCTTCTTACAAAAGATCCGGAATTGGTGCGTGAAGCCATGAAGGTCCAGGGTTTGTTTGCAGCGAAGTTGACAGAGAAAATTCTTCAAGATGTTGACATTGATGCCGCTGTATTTGTAGAGCCTATCGCTGAAAACCACGGTCCCTTAATTTCGCCAAAAATGTATGAAGAATTGGTGCTTCCGGGCTATCAACCAATTCTTGAGGTGTTGGGCCGTTACGGTGTTGAAACAATAATCTTCCTCTCCTTTGCCAATCCCAAATTGTTGATTCCGAGCATTCTAAAGGTAGGATTTAACTGCTTGTGGGCCTACGAGGTCAATATGGAAGCGATGGACTACCGAAATCTGTTTCGAGAATTCGGCAAAGACTTGCGTCTAATCGGCGGTATTGACCTGGACTCTCTGCGTCATGGAAAGGAGGTCATCCGTCGTGAAATCGAGCAGAAAGTGCCGCTTCTTCTTGCCAACGGCGGGTACATACCCATGGTCGATGGAAGAGTTCGAGAGGATATCCCTTTCGAAAACTACGCCTATTACAGACGAAGCCTGGAAAAGGTGGTACAGGGTTAAAGTGCCTATCGTCTTCTATCCTTACCGCTTCTTCTCTCAATACCACTGCGCTTTTCAGGGCCGTCATGATCGGGGCTATCGATTTGTCTACGGTCGTAGTCTTTAAGAATAATGCCGTCTGTTATTTTTCTTCGCCTGTCCGGGGATTTTTCTTTGGGGCCGGGATCATAGGGGGCCTTATCATCTTTCCTTCGACCCTTTTTGATCCGCAAATCCTTCTTCTGATAAACATACCTACTCGTTGTCGTCTTCCTTTTCACAAGCTGTCGAAAAAAAGAACGCGGAAGATCAGTTTCCTCAGATTCAACGAGAAACTTGTCGGCCAAATTTCTTAAGTTTTTTGTGATGATTTCGTTCGGAGCAAATTGAACGAGTGGCTTTCCCTGATTTATGGCAGCGATTGTTGTCTGATAATCATTGGGCACGTTCCAGAAGATTTCTTTTTCAAGTCTTGCTCCTTCATAATCCTTAATAGAACTGCCCGGCGCTCTTAATTGACGGTTGACCACCATCTTGACATTTTCTTCCGGAGAAAAACCCATTTCCTGAAATGTTTTTAAAAGCCTGTTCGTATTTAATATACAGGGGGGACTCAAAATTGAAATCAGCAACGCAAGATCGGACACTTCCAGGATTTTAAAAGAAATATCATCAAGCGGTTGGCCGCCGTCGATAATGATAAAGTCAAACACTTTCCGCATGAGCAAAAGTAGATGCTCAATAATGTCCGGCGTTACCACATGTTGGGAGCTTAAATAGCTAGGAGATGGGAGAACGCAGATACCCGAAGCATCCGTGGACAGGATATCCCTCAAAAGGGCATCGTTCAAACGGGAAATGCAATCGGTAATATCCCTCCAATTATATGTTGGTTCAATTTCCATGAAAAGGGGCACATCTCCAAATAGCAGGTTCATGTCTACCAATGCCACAGATCGGACATCTTCCTTCTCTGCGAGGCATACTGCTAAATTCACCGCGATAGTGGTTGTTCCAACCCCACCTTTACTACCGATGACAGCAATAATTCTTCCTTCCCTATAATACTTCTCGCTTACCTCTTTAATAGTTTCTTCAGCCATTTCTCGTTCCTTTTGGAAGATTATTTTGTATTCAAAACCTCTTTTATTTTCTTAGACAAGTCTTTCAAGTTAAAGGGTTTCTGAATAAATCCGTTACACCCTCGGTCCAATATTTCTTGCGCCCTCCCATCAACGCTATAACCGCTGGAGAGAAGAACCACCGCACGGGGCTCTATTTCTTTTATCTTGTCATAAGCCTCTCCACCGCCCATACCGGGCATAATCATATCCAGGACAACCATATCGACTCTGTCCTTGCTCTCTTTATAGATCTCTAACGCTTCTCTGCCATTTTTGGCTTCGAGAACAACATACCCGAGCTTTTTGAGCATTTCAACCCCAACGTCAAGCACCATCTCTTCATCATCAACCAACAGGATAGTACCAATTCCTTCGTCAAGGCGCTCTGGAACGTCTAACGTTTCATCGATTTCCTTTTCCGATGCAGGTAGATAAATGCTAAAGGTGGTTCCATGACCTTTTTTTGAATCTACATCAATATACCCGGCATGGCCTTTGACAATTCCGTAGGCCGAAGCCAAACCAAGCCCGGTGCCCCGGCCCATCTCCTTGGTGGTGAAAAAGGGATCAAATATACGTTTCATGATATTTTCATCCATGCCCGTGCCTTGATCCGTAATCTCTAACATGACGTAGTTGCCGGGCTTGGTGTCGTACGGTCTGCCTTGCATCTCTTTGTGGGTGACATTCATGGTTTTTAAAAAAAGGTCCCCTCCGCCAGGCATGGCGTCACCAGCATTGATATATAGATTTAGCAGAACCTGTTGAATCTGAGTTTCGTCTAATTCCAAAGCAAAAAGATTTTTTGCCAAATTTTTGTGAATCGTTATCTCTTTTCTCGCCCTACCAAACGTTTCTAAGCTCTCTTTAATGATTTGATTCAAATTGGTCGGCTTGACCTCATACTTACCTTTCCTTGCGAACCCGAGCAGTTGATTGGTTAACTTGGAGCTGTTTTGAATCAGCTCTTCGACATTTTTCAGTTTTTCATGGTGTGGATGATCAGGATCGGTTTCATGTAGGATCAAAGAAATATTTCCCAGCATACCCATCATGAGATTGTTGAAGTCATGAGCGATACCACCTGCCAGTGTACCAATAGCTTCCATTTTATGGGCTTGTCGGAGTTGGGCTTCAAGTCTTCTTTTTTCAGAAATATCACGTAGGATGGCAAGTGTCCCGGCAGGTTTTCCCTCGTGATCGTCATAACGCGACGCACTGATACTCACGTCCAGCAAGTTTCCCTCTTTGGTATAGCGCTTGGTTTCAAATCCGTGACAAGGCTTCCCATTTTCTACCAGGTCCTTGATAATGGTCATGGTAGCTTCTTTTTCGAAGTCCGGAAGAAAAGGAACGCGTTCTCCTATTATTTCCTCCAAGGTCCAGCCAAATATCTTTGTGAACATAGGGCTAATATATTCTACCTTTCCTTCAAAATCATACATGACGATGGCATCAGCAGATGAGTGAAGAAGAGAGCGATACAATTTTTCCGATCGTTTGGACTCTTCAAACAGGCCCCGGCATTCTTCCTCGCTCTCCCGCAGAGCCAGCTCTGCCTGCTTGCGGTAGGTGATGTCAAGTGCCGTAAAGGTTACACCTTTGGACAAATCTTCCGGGTCGAAAGGTGCCGAACTCAAAAGAACGTCAAACACTTAACCGTCTTTACGCTGCCACTGTGTTTCTATGGTTCCGGTTCCTTTTTCCCGGATTTGGGCGTATTTCTCTTTCCCGACATGTTCGAATTCTTCATCGGTCGGGTATATCAGTCTTGCATTTCTTCCTACCAGTTCATCCTGTGAATAGCCAAGTATTTCACCTAGCCGTTCATTGGCTTGTCTGATAACTCTATCGTCTGCCAAACCGATACCCGTCGGTGCAGCTTTAAAGATACTTCTTAAAGTAGCTCCACTTGCCTGCAATGCCTCTTCGGCCTGCTTGCGAAATTGAATCTCTCGAATCAACTCTTCATTTTTTATCAACAACTCTTTGGTTTTTGATTTTACCTGTACCCTCAATATTAAACTCACGGTTAAAAATAGGATAATAAGAACTACAAAGCTGATTACAATCCATTGAAACCATTGCCCGAAGGTTGATTTTACGCCGATACCGAACCATTCGGCCACAGCTTCATGGTAAATAGACTGCTGATTATTTTTTAGCGTTCTGAGATAACTATCCAGCGAATGCAAATGCTCTTGATTTTTTCCTTTTGGAGCAGCCCAATATAGCTTTTTTGGACTTAAAATAATTGAACTTTTGATAATATCATAATCTCTTTCATGTTGCAGGCCATAAATCTTGTTCACCAACCCCGCTTCGCATCGCCCTCTTTCAACCAGTTTCAAGACATCTTCATACTCGAAAGCTTCGACAAATCGGCATTGAATTCCAAATTGATCAACCAATTCTCTCAAGTTATTAAAATATATATCATTTTGAAGTACGGCAATTTTTTTTCCCTTAAGATCAACAATGGATTCAATGTCGGATTTCTTGTTAAGATACATTTGGCCCCAGTTGGTGATGACGCTTTCATAGGTGTAATCAAAAATTCTTCCTCTTGATTCGGAATAGGCGATAACCCCCAACAGATCGAGGTTTTCGTTTTCAAGATCGCTAAGGCATTCACTCCATGAACAGGGTACATATTCAATGTTCCAACCTTTTTTGCCGGCAATATGCTCCAAAATGTCGACGAAAAACCCTTTGACACGTCCGTTTTCATCAATGAATGTTAATGGAGCATTTTGAAACACACCCACCCGAACTGGATCACCGGCTCCTGCCGGCGAAGAAACGATGAACTGGATAAAAAATAAAGATATTAATAATAAAAAATATTTTCGCATATCCATATTGTGGGTCATTCCTTTTCTTTGTCAATCATTTTCATTTTATTTGATCTGCTGTATTTCTTTACTCAACTCAGCCAATTCGTTCACCAAGTTGTTCCGTTTAACGATTAACATGGCTTTTTGAAAAGAAATCACAGAATCTTTAGGCATATACGGGTTGCTTGAATCTGACAAAATTTCGGAAATCTCATCCCAACATTCTTTTGAAAAACCCTTCACTTCAAACAATAAATCCGGTTTATGTCTATAAATATCAACTATTTCTTTTACATGTTTGATATTATGATTTTTGCATACTTGAAATAGAATAGCTCTTGTGTCGTCACTGAAAGGAATGGTTTCAAGAAACATTCTCATTTTTTTCTCCTCTTTATTATGTGGGTTCATGAGATTATAGGAGGAATTCGGGTTTAACCCTCCTGCAGTTCCTTTATGTTCGCATAGTATTCGAGTGCTTCCGGGTTTTTTAAGGCATCCTTGTTGAGTACAGGCTGGTTATGGATAACCTTCTTGACCGCCAGTTCGACCTTCTTCATGTTGAGCGTGTAGGGGATATCCGGAACGGCAAGAATCTTGGCCGGAACATGCCGCGGAGAGGCGTGGGT
>CALANC010000050.1 GCA_937925895.1 uncultured Desulfobacterales bacterium | reverse complement strand
TCACCTAACCATGTATTCCTTGCATTTTTTATCGGTGTACTGATCTGGTTTCAACACGCGGAAAACATCAGGCGGATGCTGGGGGGGACAGAGAAAAGCTGGAGAAAGAAAAAGGATGAGGAAAGATGACCGGGAAGGAATGGGCGAAAATAAAGGAAGCTGCCGATTTGCTTGGTTTGGGGGATAAGGCAAGTCTTGCAGAGATTAAGAAAGCATACCGGCGCTTGTCAAAAAAGCATCATCCCGATCTACTAAACAAATCGAAACAGAAAGTTGAAAAAATTGAAATGCATAAGCTCTCCGAAGCATATCAGCTGCTGCTCCATTACTGCTCTGAGTATCGTTTTCCTTTGGTGCCGGGGGATGACGAGCAATTTGAAGATAATGACTGGTGGTTTGATCGATTCGGCCATGATTCTCACTGGGGTAAGGGGAGTATGCCGAAAGAAGATACTGAGAAAAAGTAAAATTCCTCAGTAGTGGAGAGTTAATAATAATGATAAATTATGATTATCTGTTTGAAGAGAAGCAGGAAGGTTGCCAGGAAGTTCTTCGGGAGCTGCGAAGCGGGAAAGCCCAACTGATCGATATTCGGGAGCGTAATGAATGGGAGAAAAATCACTTCAAGTGCGCCATGCATATCCCACTTTCATATCTTGCCAAAGGCTTAGGTGTTGAGAGTTTAAAAGAAATCAAAGAATCCAATAAAAAAATATACATACATTGCAGATCCGGTACCAGGGCAAGAAAGGCACAACAGGTGCTGGCACAGTATGGTTGCAAAGAGATTCATATCATTCCGATTTCAATGATGAAGATGATTGAAGAAGGTTTTATCTTAACGGCATAATTTTTTGAATAAAGAAACAATATTAAAAGCTTTTCTTTTAGTGGCTGGCCGCGGTGATAGATTAAGGCCGCTGACAGATACCACCCCTAAATGTCTTTTACCTATTAATGGAATACCGTTGCTGCAGATATGGCTCGAGCATCTCGAATTTTCCGGAATTGATGAGGTTTTGATCAATACCCATTGGCTGCATGAGATGGTGGAGGATTTTGTGTGTGAGTGGTCATCCCGACACAAAATAAAAATAATCCTTTTCCATGAGCCGACCCTGCTTGGCAGCGCAGGTACCCTTCTGGCTAACCGTAAATGGGTTGGTCGCAATCCTTTTTTTATTATCTATGGTGACAATCTCACACAATTTAACTTGCTGAACATGTTAACTGTTCATAAGAGAGGCGGCTTTCCGGTTACCATCAGAATCTATAAAGGAGCAGATCCGAGACGAGCTGGCATCGTTTGTATTGATGAAAATGATATTGTTACAGATTTTGAAGAAAAACCAGATAAGCCAAAGTCTGACTTGGGTGCCGGCGGCATCTATATTGTCGATTCGAGGATTTTTGATTTTTTCCCAATACCCGGTGAAGTGGCAACGGGAAGAGTGCTTGATCTGAGCTATCATATTCTGCCTCGAATGGCAGGTCACATAAAGGCATATGACAGCGGTGAATTTTCCATCGACATCGGAACACCTTCCGCCTATGAAAAAGCCCAGAAAATATGGCCTGAAATAATGTCTGCTGAAAGTTGAACACAATGCTGTAAATTTTGACTGTTTTTCCAGAATGATTATCATAGCTGTTCCTGCATGGATAATTGTCGGCATCGTAGATAGGGAACGAAGTGAGACTTCGAAAAAAAACGAGACGGACACGTATCCCGTTTGTGATTGTTGGGTTTTGTTTGGTGGCACTGTTTCTGTCGAGGGCTTTTTGTGTATACCCCAATAATTGGGGGTTGTCCGGCAAAATGAAAAAGGGTATGTATTAGGACTGCTTTCAAGATTAAGTGAAAAAATATATTTTTTAAATTATTACAGGTAGATAAGGTGCAAATTTCATGTTGAACCGTTTAGCGAAAATTCTTTCTGGCTTTTTACTGTTTTTTCTTTGTGCCACACTTTCCTTTGCCAATAATGATGATTGTGCTGACAGGGTTGTAGCAGTTGTAAACGATGATGTCATAACCCTTACTGAACTCGAAAAGGCGGGCAGGGAATATTTTGAACGCATAAGAATAAAGGCCCCTGCGGGTGAAATCGAAAGAGCCCTGGAAAAGGCCAGGAGGGAAGTACTCTCAAATCTGGTCGACACTTTAATTGTTAAGCAGAAAGCTGCGGAGTTATCTATTACTGTGGAAGAAACTGAGATTAACAATGCAACGGATCAGATACTTGCTAGGAATAATACCACCCTTGAGGAATTTAGAAAAGAATTAGCCTCGGTGAACATCTCAGAACAGGAATACCGGGAAAACCTCCGCAATCAAATATTACAATCAAAATTGATTGATCAGCAGGTACGGTCGCGAATTGTTATTATTGAAGAGGATATGAAGGTATACTACGAGAAAGAGTATACCCAGGAAAAAGGAGAAAACGGCTATTATATCCTGCAGATGGGTTTTAACTGGAGAAATCCTGGCACATTGGGAGTGAC
>CALANC010000049.1 GCA_937925895.1 uncultured Desulfobacterales bacterium | reverse complement strand
AGAATGTCGGCGTTGCTCGGTTTTCTGTCCTTACGGAATCGATACGGCGGAGATCACTATCATGGGCCGTGAGCTTTTGAATCTAATCGGACTTAACATTGACTGGATTGCAACACCCGTATCCAATTGCTACCAGACCGGGAATCACCTTGGAATTCAGCCCCATGCTTATAAAGACATGATGGATTTTTTTACAGATGATATTGAAGATATCACCGGCGTCAGAGTGGATCCCAGTTTCAACAGAAAAGGAGCTGAAATCCTTTTCATCACACCTTCAGGTGATGTTTTCGCCGATCCCGGGACATTTACCTGCATGGGCTACATGATGCTGTTCCACTTTTTGCAGGAGAAATATGGTTTCGATATCACCTGGAGCACTTACGCTTCCGAGGGTGGAAACTTTGGTTTCTTTACGTCCCATGAGACCATGAAGCGGCTCAACGCAAAAATGTACGCCGAAGCAAAAAGGTTGGGTGTTAAATGGATCCTCGGTGGTGAGTGTGGACACATGTGGCGGGTGGTCCACCAGTACATGGATACGATGAACGGCCCGGCCGATTTTCTGGAAGAACCGGTTTCTCCTATTACAGGCACCAAATTTGAAAATGCCAAGATGACCAAAATGGTGCATATTGCCGAGTTTATTGCTGATCTTATTAAGCACGACAAACTTGACCTGGATACCAGCCGTAACGATCATTTAACCCTTACTTATCACGATTCTTGTAACACGTCCCGCGGTATGGGACTGCTGGAGGAGCCAAGGTACGTTATTAAAAATGTCTGCAATAATTTCTATGAGATGCCGGCAAACACCATCCGGGAACAGACCTTTTGTTGCGGCAGCGGATCCGGTCTGAATGCCGGGGAGAACATGGAACTGAGGATGCAGGGCGGCCTGCCAAGGGCCAATGCCGTTAAATATGTCCACGAAAAACATAATGTGAATATGCTTGCCTGTATATGTGCCATTGACAGGGCAGCATTGACTTCTTCCATGGAATACTGGGTTCCCGAAGTGGAAGTTACCGGCATGACGGAGCTGGTTGGCAATGCACTGATTTTACCCGGAGAAGGACAGAGGGAAATGAACCTGCGCAGTGAAGAATTTCCGGGAATGGAGGATGATGATGCCGAAGAATAATACACTGTATGATAAAGGAAAAGTTGTCGCCGGCCTTTGCATTTTTGTAGTCCTGGTAACCTTTCCTTTCTGGTTCAACCTTGGAAAGGCCGCTCCGGTGCCCGAACCCCAGCTGAGTGAAAAGGCAAAAGCTGCCAAAGTGTGTGTTGAACCCAAGTCTTACATGAAGGCTGAACATATGCAGCTGCTAAATGTGTGGAGAGACACGGTTGTTCGAAGTGCCAAAAGAATCTATGTGAACAGCAGAGGTGAAAAATATGAAATGAGTCTATCCAACACATGTTTAGATTGTCACACGGAAAAGGCCGAATTTTGTGACAAATGCCACAATTATACTTCGGTAACCCCTTACTGCTGGGATTGCCACGTTGATCCGAAGGAGGCGATGTGATGAAAGGCAGCAGAAGAACCTTCTTGAAACTTGCAGGGCTGTCAGCATTGGGTCTGGGAGCCAAACCGGTACTGGATGTATTTGCTGCATCAGGCGAGGATAGTGCAACACGCCAACCTCAGACCATGAAAGGCGAGAACGCCCTGATAGCCAAAAGATGGGCCATGGTTATCGACACCCACAAATTCGAGTCTGAAGATGATCTCGAACCGATGATCGAAGTCTGCCACAAAATACATAACGTCCCCACGTTTGAAAATAAAAGGCATGAGATTAAGTGGCTCTGGACGGAAGAGTTTAAACATACCTTTCCGACGCAGGAACACGAATTTCTTGATGAAAGGGCAAAGCACTTACCTTTTCTGACCCTGTGCAACCATTGTGAGAAACCCGCCTGTGTCAGGGCTTGTCCTACAAAGGCAACCTTTAAACGTGAGGACGGGATTGTTCTGATGGATTTTCATCGCTGTATCGGCTGCAGGTTCTGTATGGCCGCCTGTCCGTATGGATCAAGAAGTTTCAATTTCAGAGACCCGCGACCTTTTATTAAAGAACAAAATCTAAAATTTCCTACCCGTTCAAAAGGGGTTGTAGAAAAATGCAATTTTTGTGCGGAAAGATTGGCGGTAGGTAAAATACCCGCTTGTGTTGAAAAATCAAATGGTGCACTGACGTTCGGGGATTTGGATGATCTAAAGTCAAACGTAAGAGAAAAACTTCGAACCAGCTTTACCATTCGTCGTAAACCGGCCCTGGGAGCAGGGCCATCAGTATTCTATATCGTATGAGGTGGTTATGCTTGAAAAGGCGTTAGCAGGAGACAAAAAATATTATGGATGGATAACGGCGCTTCTTGCTGTTATTGGGGCCGGTTTTGCCTTTTATCTGTGGCAGTTTAGCTTCGGGCTGGGTATTACGGGTATGAGCAGGGATGTATCATGGGGGTTTTACATTGCCCAATTTACATTTCTAGTCGGGGTGGCTGCATCAGCAGTGATGGTTGTTCTCCCCTATTATCTGCACAACTATAAAGCCTTCGGCAAAATCACCATCTTGGGCGAATTTCTTGCGGTCGCGTCAGTGACCATGTGTATTCTGTTTATTTTCGTAGATTTAGGCCAACCTACACGGGTAGTCAATGTGCTTTTGTATCCAACGCCCAATTCCATCCTGTTTTGGGATATGATCGTTTTGAACGGATATCTGTTGCTCAACATCGTTATCGGTTGGAAAATACTTGAAGCCGAACGGAACAATGTTGCCCCGGCCGGGTGGTTAAAACCCTTAATTTATATCTCAATACCATGGGCGGTTAGTATTCATACGGTGACGGCATATCTTTACTGCGGCCTTCCGGGAAGAGGATTCTGGCTGACGGCCATCCTTGCACCGCGATTTCTCTCTTCAGCGTTTGCTTCAGGCCCTGCTTTTTTGATCCTGTTATGTATGATCGTCCGCAAACTGACCAAATTCGATCCGGGCAAGGAACAGATTCAATCGCTTGCCAAAATCGTGGCATATGCCATTTGCATTAATGTGTTCTTCTTTTTGTGCGAGGTTTTTGTTGTCTTCTACAGCAGGATCCCCGAACACATGGACCACTTCAAATACCTCTTTACCGGCCTGCACGGGCATGGTGTTTTGGTTCCCTGGATGTGGGCCTCTTTGATTTTTATGGTGGTAGGCATTATCCTTTTGGTTAATCCTATAACCCGAAAAAATGAGACCATCTTAGCCGTAGCCTGCGTTATC
>CALANC010000048.1 GCA_937925895.1 uncultured Desulfobacterales bacterium | reverse complement strand
AAGGAAAAATTGTCAAGTTTCAGCGGAAATAATTACACACTAAGTGCGCACCAATTTTGCACCGGTTTTATGTGCGGGTATATTTCTATAACTAATTGGGATTATAACAAAAAAATGGTGGAGGCGGCGGGAGTCGAACCCGCGTCCGGAAATATTCTGCAAAGGCCTCTACATACATATCCTGAATTTTGGCTTTCGCCTTCTCAAGTCTCCTTCAGGCAGGATGCATGATAGGCTATCCCGTAAGAGTGTTCGCTAATCCGTCAACAGGAAATCAGGATCAGCTATCCTGCTAGTCGACGCCCAAACCGGATTAGCAGGAATCATCCGGCCGGACGTTAGCCTTTAAGCGGCTAAAGCGTAGTTATAATCATCTGCGATTATATTTATTTTCCAGCCTTTTTACAAGCGGCCAGGAGCTTGGTATGCAACCTGAGCTTCTTTATCCCCGTCGAAGCCGTTTCGCCCCCAATTTTTTTCAATCGGTAATATGAGAAAGAACATGTTATGCTGGATAAGAATAACCAAAAATTGCCTATTTGTCAAGATTTTTACACCCGCTTCAGAAAACCATTGAACCTGCAGGTATCAATTTTCATGCAGTTTTAGGTTTGAGTTAACCCGATATCTCGAAGCTGAATTCCCTCGTTTTTTCTTCCTTGGAAACCCCGTTTTCGGAGATAAAGGTCCTCTCAAGAAAGGTTATGTTGCCGTTTCTTTCCACAAAGATAATCGAGGATGAGCGGGTGCCGTAAAATCGGCTGGTGATAAAGAGAGGAGAAAGAATACGCTCCCAATCCAGACCCACTCCAGTATCTGGAAGCATATTATCCGGCGGATAGGAGGTGTCTTTCAGTATATGGAATATGTCTTTAGGGTTTAGTTTTTCTTTTTGCTCAAGTACCTTTTCAAGACAGGCTTTTCCCTTTTCGATTTTAGGCCACGGAGTGTCAAGGAATTTATTGCTCAGACCATACAGCCCGGGTTGTATCTCTTGAATTTCATTTCCTATGTTTGAATAAAACCATATGTTTGATTTGTCTCCGACCAGAACATTGAAACCGTTATAGTTTTGTCCTATGGATTTGATCTGTTCCAAATAACTTTCGGGCGATTCATCGGCATCCAGGAAATTGCTGACAAGAAAACCCCGGGAAGGTGCATCGGTAATTTGCCAACCCGGGTTCCTGAAATTTGTAATGGCGGCAAAGCGGCCGGTTCGGGTGATACCGAGCCACATGCCGTTGTGTTTGAGGTCGCGTCCCGAAAGAATATGCGGTTTATCATCCTGGAAGGCAAGGGGGCTTGTCGGGCGGTTGTAATATTCGTCTCTGTTGGCAGCTAGCACGAGCCGGTAAACAGGGTGGGTGTCATATGAAAAAAGGATTAGGCACATCTTTCTTTAGGCTCCAGATTAATAAGAATAATAATCTATTAGAGCTAAATTAACTTGTCAAATACTCGTTGACATTTTTTTTAAAAATTACGCCGTATCGTCTGTTTTTTCTTTACTTAATTAACTGTTATTGCTACAAACCTATGGAGACCTTTGAAAAATGCCCCCTTTTGCCCAATCTCGGTGTCAGGCTCAAATTTTAATCCGCGAAATACTCAATGTATGCCTGTGATTAAAATTTTCGCCTTCCTTGACCTTGAACAAAATTGAACAATTTTCAAAGGTCTCAGCATAATGGGTGTTTTTTGTAGCTCGCATTATACAATTATAATATCGATTGTTAGATTTTAAACCCATAGAAAAGATCACGGGAGATTTTTACAAATGAACATTAGCAGAAGGTTGGGTATTCTGGTGTTTTTTGCTGTTCCGGCTATTATTGGTGGTGGCATTATTTATGATTATTTTCACAGCTATGTTCCGGTTTTCGTGTATGAAATACTTCTTATTTTGGTGGCCGGCGGAATTGCAAGCAAGTAAATCGCCTATCCTTCAACTTTGCACGATGCCTTTCTCGATAATAACCACGACACCATCTATTCCCTAACGGGGATAGGTGCGTCGTGGATTTTTTTTCCAAAATTATTTTCCTGGTTCGTTATCTTGGGAACACATTGCCCCATTTTTGAGGCGCGCGCCTGGTGTTTATTTTAAACTGGAGGAAGAATGCAAGATAAAACTTCACGCAGTATGATTTTGTGGTTCTTTCTGGCTCTTTTTTTAATTTCAGCTTTTATGCTTGGCTGGCTTCTGTTACCCTTTGTGTCCGTCCTGATTCTTGCCGCTGTCGTAACCGGCATTTTCAAGCCGTTTTACAATTACTTAACCCGAAAAATTAGTCCCGCTACCGCATCATTTCTGACCTGTGTGTTGGTCTTTATTATTCTTTTCATACCCACCGTCTTTTTTGTCGGCATTCTTTCCAAAGAGGCATACGGATTGTATCTTATGGGAAAGGGAGCTGCAATAAGTGACCAGGTCAAGACTGTTCTTGAAAACAGTAAAATCCTTGAAAGAGCAAACCTCGTATTAGCAAATCTTAATATAGAGATTACAGGTGAACAACTCAATAAGGTGCTGTCAGAACTCGGCAAGGTGGTGGGTCTTTTTTTGTATGAACAGGCCAGCTCTATCGCCTCAAACGTTTTAAAATTTGTGGTATACTTCTTTTTTATGGTTCTTGTAATTTACTATCTCTTAATTGACGGTGACAGACTCCTTTCGTTTATCGTAACCCTTTCTCCGCTACCCAAAGAGCATGATGAGAAGCTGATTCAAAAATTTAAAGACATGTCCGGAGCCATTCTTATCGGAAATGGGCTGGGAGGCCTGATTCAGGGCGTATCGGGCGGGATTGTTTTTTGGCTATTCGGATTAAAGTCGGCATTCTTGTGGGGCGTAATCATGGGATTGCTCGCGTTTCTTCCCATTATAGGAATCGGGGCTGTATTTATTCCTGCAGCCATTTATCTGTTTTTAAAAGGCCGCATTGCCGCTGGAATATTTTTTGTCATTTTTTATTTTATCCTCTCGGGAGGTGTCGAATATCTAATTAAACCCAAATTGGTGGGGCAACGTGTTAAAATGCACACGCTTTTGGTTTTTTTATCCATAATCGGTGGCTTGAAGCTTTTCGGGATCCTGGGGATTATTTATGGCCCCCTGATTGTAACCGGCTTTTTAACATTGACGGATATCTATTATGCCAGTT
Source organism: uncultured Desulfobacterales bacterium (assembly GCA_937925895.1). Lineage (GTDB taxonomy): Bacteria > Desulfobacterota > Desulfobacteria > Desulfobacterales > UBA11574 > CALANC01. The sequence goes on along the minus strand of CALANC010000048.1, from coordinate 3,597 downwards.
ACCAGGAGCTGGTTGCTCCCAACAACGATTGTTAACGTTCAGAATTTCAAAAAAATTTTCTAACAGAGTATTAGGCAGCACACTATCAACCAGGTGTTAATATGTTACATACGGAAAAATTACCTCAAATAAGCATCGAGAGCGAGATGAAAAAATCGTATCTCGATTATGCCATGAGCGTGATCATAGGCAGAGCGCTTCCTGAAGTGCGCGACGGCCTGAAGCCGGTTCATCGCCGCATACTGTTTGCAATGCACGAGCTGAAGAACGATTGGAACAAAGCGCATAAAAAATCTGCCCGTATCGTCGGGGATGTTATCGGTAAATACCATCCCCACGGAGACACGGCGGTGTATGATGCAATCGTACGAATGGCCCAGGACTTTTCTTTGCGATATCCCCTGATTGACGGTCAGGGCAATTTTGGTTCCGTCGACGGGGATCCTCCGGCTGCCATGCGGTATACGGAAGTAAGAATGATGCGCGTGGCACATCAGATGCTGGAGGATTTAGATAAAGAGACAATTGAATTTGTTGCCAATTATGACGAATCATTGACAGAACCTACCATACTTCCGGCCAAAGTGCCCAATCTCCTGGTCAACGGTTCTTCCGGTATTGCCGTTGGTATGGCTACCAACATCCCGCCGCACAACCTCTATGAGGTGATTGAAGCCACTAAGGCGATCATCGACGACCCGGACCTTACCTGGGAGCAACTTAACCAAATTATTCCCGGACCTGATTTCCCGACCGCCGGAATTGTATACGGCGCTAAGGGGATTCACGATGCGTACAAAACCGGAAGGGGTATCATCCGGATACGGGCAAGAGCGGTTATCGAGAAAGACAAAAGAACCGGCAGAGAGACCGTTGTTGTCAATGAACTCCCCTATCAGGTCAACAAGGCAAGGCTTATCGAAAAGATTGCGTCTCTGATAAATCAAAAGCAGATCGAAGGCGTACGATATATAAGGGATGAATCAGACAGAGAAGGTATGCGTATAGCCATAGGGCTGAAAAGGGATCAGATTGCGGAGGTAATCCTCAACCAGCTGTATAAACATACGCAGATGGAAAACAGTTTTGGTGTTATCTTCCTTGCCGTGGTCAACAACCAGCCCAAACTTCTTTCTTTGAAAGACATTCTGGAACACTTTATTTCTCACCGCAAAGAGGTCATCATCAGGAGAACCCAGCATGATTTAAAAAAGGCTGAAGTTCGAGCCCACATTCTGGAAGGCCTGAAAATCGCCCTTGATAATCTTGACGATGTCGTCTTTCTTATTAGGGAGTCGAAAACACCTGACGATGCCAAATCCGGTCTGATAAAAAATTTCGATCTGACGGTGGCTCAGGCCCAAGCCATACTGGATATGCGCCTGCAGCGGCTTACCGGCCTTGAACAGGAAAAAATAATCGAGGAATATAAAAATATTCTTAAAGATATCGCCTGGTACAAGGAAATTCTCAGCAGTGAGCGACTGGTTGAAAATATTATCAAGAAAGAGCTTACCGAGATTCAGGAGGAGTTCGGGGACCCGCGTCGGACAGAGATCGTTGAGTCAACAAAAGAGATAACCATCGAAGACATGATTGTCGAAGAGGACATGGTGGTAACGATTTCTAAAAACGGTTACATAAAGCGAAACCCGATCACTCTTTACCGGAAGCAACATCGTGGCGGCAAAGGCAAGACAGCCATGGGGGTTAGGGAAGAGGATTTTGTTGCTGATCTCTTTGTTGCTTCCACCCACCACACCTTCCTCTTTTTTACAAACTTGGGCAGAGTTTACTGGTGCAAGGTGTACGATATACCTCAAGCCGGCCGTACGAGTCGCGGCAAAGCGATTGTGAATCTCCTTAATCTGGAAAGAGACGAAAAACTCACAACCGTTTTGGCTGTTCCGGCATTTGAACCCGGCAATTACATTATAATGGCGACCGGAGGCGGCCTGGTTAAAAAGACTGATATTATGGCGTACAGCAGGCCCAGAACCGGCGGCATTATTGCCTTAGATCTTGTTCCCGGTGATGAGTTGATTGAAGCAAGGATTACCGACGGGACCCAGAATGTCTTCTTGGGTTCTGCAATGGGGAAATCGACCCGCTTTCACGAATCTGATGTCCGCCCAACCGGGCGCGTTGCCAGGGGTGTTCGCGGATTGAGGCTTGGTACCGGTGATCGGATTGTCGGAATGGAGGTTTTAAGTCACGGTCAAACGCTTTTTACCGCAACGGAGAACGGATATGGAAAAAGAACTTCTATCGATGAATATCCTCTCCACAGACGCGGCGGCAAAGGGGTTATTACCATCAAGACCAGTGAGCGGAACGGACAGGTGGTGTCCATTCTCCTTGTTGGCGACGATGACGATCTGATGCTCATGAGTGACAGCGGTAAGTTAATCCGCATGTCTGTCAGTAGTATTTCAGTGATTAGCCGCAACACGCAGGGAGTAAAACTTGTGGGAATGATGCCGGAAGAAAAGGTCGTGGGGGTGGCCAGGCTGGTGGAGAAAACAGGTTTAAGTTAGTGATTCAAAAAAATGAGATGAAGATCGGTGTAGTGGGCGCCGGAAGCTGGGGCACAGCAATTGCCAACCTTTTGGCTTGGAAAGGTTTTAAAATAGACCTGTGGGCATTCGAGAAGGAAGTCAAAGACCAGATTGAAACCTACAGAGAAAACAAAATTTTTCATCCCGGATTTTCACTGTCAACAAATATATCTCCTTCCAATGATATTACCGAAGTCGTTTCGGGAAAAGATCTAATAGCGATTGTGGTTCCGTCTCATGTTATGCGCCAGATATCCCGGAACATGTCCGGCCATGTTTCTTCAAATTCGATCCTTGTATCAGCCTCCAAGGGAATTGAGAACCACACCCACCTGACCATGTCCGGGGTGCTCAGAGAAACCCTTCCTGAAATCCAGGAAAATGCTTTTGCCGTCCTTTCCGGTCCGAGCTTTGCGAAGGAGGTTGCAATGCAATTTCCTACGGTTGTGTCGGTTGCATCGCGCGATCTACAGGTTGCAGAGAATGTTCAGCGTGTATTTGCGACATCATATTTCAGGGTGTATACCAACAATGACATGATAGGCGTTGAGTTGGGAGGTGCGGTAAAGAATATCATTGCCATCGCTTCCGGGATTGTCGACGGTCTCGGCCTTGGGTTAAATACAAGAGCGGCCCTGATAACCAGAGGATTAACCGAGATTCGCAGATTGGGCTTACGGATGGGGGCCAACCCGCACACTTTTGCCGGAATAGCGGGGGTAGGAGATCTCATCCTCACCTGTACAGGAGATCTCAGCAGGAATCATATGGTGGGGAAAAAGATTGGCCAGGGCATGAAGTTAAAGGATATCCTCTCTGAAACGCAGACGGTGGCGGAAGGGGTTAAAACAGCCAAATCGGTTTACAACCTGTCGCGAAAACTTGGTGTTGAAATGCCTATCTCTCATGAAGTTTACCATATTCTTTATGACAACGTACCACCAAAAGATGCCTGCATCAGACTCATGTCAAGAGATCTTAGACAGGAACTTGACGAACAGTAACATCAGGGAGCAGGGGAGCGGGATCGATCCTATGA
>CALANC010000047.1 GCA_937925895.1 uncultured Desulfobacterales bacterium | reverse complement strand
ATATTTTTCCGAACAAAGTTCATTGGATATGCCCATGTGAAAATCATTGACGATATCCCAAAGTCCGTCATGGACCATGTGATCTTCAATATTACCTTTCCCCAGGCGATATCCAAAACGTCCTTTTTCCAAATAATAAGGGGCCATGCTCATATTTTCCATACCGCCGGCAACGACGACATCCGCATCACCGATCTGGACAGCCTGGGCGGCCAGCATGACGGATTTTAAAGACGATCCACAAACTTTATTGACCGTTATACACTCAGCACTCAAGGGCATATCTGCAAGGATGGCCGCCTGCCTGGCTGGATTCTGTCCGTAACCGCACGGAAGGACCATGCCCATGATTACTTCATTCACCGAATCTTTCGCTATTCCGGCCCGTTTAACCGCTTCTTTAATGGCGACCGCTCCCAGTTTCGTCGCTCCAGTTGAGGCCAACGAACCGTTGAAGTTCCCAAGTGGCGTTCTCACTGCACTTACAATTACTGCTTCTCTTTTCATCTATTTCCCCCTTTGAGACCTTTGAAAAATACCCCCTTTTGTCCAATCTCTGTGTCAGGCTCAAATTTTAATCCTCGGAATACTCAATGTATGCCTGTGGTTTAAATTTTCGCCTTCCTTGACCTTGAACAAAATTGAATGTTTTTCAAAGGCCTCCCTTTTTTATTCTATTTATTTTTAGGGTTTTACATGTTTCTCCGATATTTCCCCCCCACATCATAGAGTGCCTGGGTAATCTGACCCAACGAACACGTCTTGACTGTCTCCATCAACTCGTCAAAAATATTCCCGCCGGACAATGCCACCTTTTGAAGACGTTGCAGTGCCCCGGGTGCCGCTTCCTCATTTCGTTTTTGGAATGCTGCAAGACGTGTGAGTTGTGATTCCTTTTCGGCTTCCGTCGCCCTTGCCAGCTCAACACTCTCGGACAGTTGTCCCAAATCGACATCCGGATCACGAAAAGTGTTTACACCAATTATGGGGAGTTCCCCGGTATGTTTTAAATTTTCATAATAAATTGATTCCTCCTGAATTTTACTTCGCTGGTATCCGGTCTCCATGGCTCCCAAAACACCGCCGCGTTCAGATATTCTATCGAATTCCATCAGCACCGCCTCTTCTACGAGTCGCGTCAGTTCTTCGACGATGAAACTGCCTTGATTCATGTTTTCACTCTTGGCTATGCCCCACTCACGGTTGATAATGAGCTGGATGGCCAAAGCCCTGCGTACCGACTCACTGCTCGGGGTAGTGATTGCCTCGTCAAAGGCGTTGGTGTGAAGACTGTTACAATTGTCATAAATCGCACAAAGAGCCTGGAGCGTGGTTCTTATGTCGTTAAACTGTATATCCTGACTGTGTAAAGAGCGACCCGAGGTCTGGATATGATATTTCAATATCTGGGAACGAACAGATCCCCCGTATTTGTTCTTGAGAGCAATAGACCAGATGCGTCTTGCCACCCTGCCGATAACGGTATACTCAGGGTCCATGCCATTGGAAAAGAAGAAGGACAAGTTTGGGGCAAAACTGTCGACAGACATTCCTCGCGACAGATAATATTCCACATAAGTGAATCCGTTGGCCAGCGTAAGTGCCAGCTGTGTAATCGGATTCGCACCGGCCTCTGCGATGTGATATCCGGAAATGGAAACCGAATAAAAATTATTGACCTTGTTTTTGACAAAGTACGACTGAATATCTCCCATCATTTTGAGAGCGAATTCTATCGAGAAAATACACGTATTCTGACCCTGATCTTCTTTCAATATATCAGCCTGAACCGTACCCCTCACATTGGACAGTACCATGGCACGAAGTTGGCTGTATTCTTGTTCTTCCGGCTCCCTTTCTTTTTCATTTCGAAATGCATCAACCCGTTGATCAATGGCGGTGTTCAAAAACATCGCCAGTATAATGGGTGCCGGACCGTTTATGGTCATGGAAACGGATGTATTCGGCGCACAAAGATCAAACCCGTCATAAAGTACTTTCATATCATCCAATGTACAGATGCTGACACCGGAAGTCCCCACTTTTCCATAAATATCCGGCCTTCGATCAGGATCATAGCCATATAAAGTGACTGAATCGAAGGCCGTTGAAAGACGTTTGGCATCGTAACTGGCAGACAACAACTTGAATCTATTATTGGTCCTGGCCGGATCACCTTCGCCGGCGAACATTCTGGTAGGATCTTCGTCAACACGTTTTAAGGGAAAACCGCCTGAAGTGAAAGGGAAATACCCGGGCACATTTTCTTCCCTTAACCATCTGTAGATTTCGCCCGGGTCCTTGAATTTAGGCAGAACGATTTTGGGAATCTTTGTCTGGGCCAATGATTCAGTATATAGCGGGACACTGATTTGGCGATTTCGAACGCGGTAAGTGAGCTCATCCTTGCTGTAAGTTTTTTTTATCTCTTTCCATTCCTCTAAAAGTCGGGTGGTATCCGGGGGCAAGAATTTCTCGGCTTTGGCAATTTCTTCTTTGAGCCGTTCGACAACTTCGGAAGTACCGTCTTTTAATCTATTTCTCTTTACGGCCACAGCGGCTTCTTTTAGGTGCCAAACATTCCGAACCGCATCTGCCTGTTCCTGCGTCTGCTCATGATAGTTTCTGATCGTATCGGCAATCTCGGAAAGGTAGCGGGTGCGTTCCGGAGGTATGATGATGGTCTTAGACGTTGATGTCTTCGTTTTAGACCTCTGCAAAAGGGATTCAAAGGTTATACCGGTTTTTTCAGCTATTGCATCAATAATGGCATGATACAGGGCGGTAATACCATCGTCATTGAATTTGGAAGCGATTGTACCGAAAACCGGCATCTCTTCAAGGGTCTTCTCCCATGCCTTTCTGTTGCGTTGCACCTGTTTTCTCACATCACGCAGAGCATCTTCACTTCCCTGTTTCTCATATTTATTCACGACCACGAGATCAGCAAAATCCAGCATGTCTATCTTTTCCAGCTGGGTGGCAGCCCCGAATTCACTGGTCATGATATATATGGACAAATCCACAAAATCGACAATACTTGAGTCTCCCTGGCCTATACCTGCTGTTTCGGCGATAACAATGTCAAAGCCCGCGGCCTTCACTACATCAATCGCTTCAGGCAGGGACTGGGGAATTTCCGTAGCCGACCGCCTGGTTGCCAGGCTGTGCATGTAAATCCTTGGATTGTCAATGGCGTTCATACGCATCCTGTCACCCAAAAGGGCCCCGCCGGTTTTACGTCGTGAAGGATCACTACTGATGATCGCCAGTTTGACTTCTTTCAGATCATTTAAGATACGTAAAATCAGTTCATCGGTTAGAGACGATTTCCCCGCGCCACCGGTTCCAGTGATACCCAGTGTCGGGGTCTTGCGATTGCCAATTTTTTTTCTTAACTGGGATCTCAACTTGATCAAATCCCCGTTTTCCTTAGCCTTGGCTTGTTCTACGGCGGTTATGAGGTTGGCAACCATGTATTTGTTATTCGGAGTCAGACTGTCAAAGTCAATCGCCGTATCTTTTACGGTGGAAAAATCCATATGTTTCACCATATGATTTATCATCCCCTGAAGCCCCATTCTGGCACCGTCTTCGGGGGAATAAATTTTGGTCACGCCATATGATTCGAGCTCCCTGATTTCCTCCGGAATGATTACACCTCCGCCACCGCCAAATACTTTAATATGTGCAGCGCCG
>CALANC010000046.1 GCA_937925895.1 uncultured Desulfobacterales bacterium | reverse complement strand
CTGCATCGCTGGGACGAAAAACGGTCTTTGGTTTTTCCCCTGAAAAATAAGGATGGGTTCCAAGTTTGTTGTTAACTGCAAGATCGAAGATAATTTTATCCATATCCGCGATTTCTTGCTTGAGGCCGGTTTCAGTTTCCTGCCAGGTGGCCTCTTTGGTTTGCCATTCCTCATTTATGTTTGCGGTGATTTCACCAGTCCATTGTTTTTGATATTCCTCCAGGCCGTGTTCGTCATAAAGCTTTTTGCCTTCAAGTTTCTTGACTGTGGCTTGATATTCCTTGGCAACTTCTGGAGTGATTTTGCCGTAGGCCTGAAGCTTTTGCTCTATTTTCTGGCGAGTTTCAAAGTGCCGATTTTTTTCTTCTTCAAGATTTGCGACACGTTTCTCATTGCTTTTAATTGTTTCAGCCAGATTAAGAGGTTGTTCAGTTCCGTCCGGGTACTTATATAAGGGCATCCCGTCCTTAAGTACCGCGTTACCTGTTTCTGCATCTACTACGAGAATAGGTTCGTCCATGGCGTCCCGCCTTCCCCCGGATCTCCCGGGAATTGAGTTATATTTGAAAAATAAGTACAGAAAGATCGCCTTTTTGCACTTTATTTTCCGCTTCTAACCGTTTGAATTAATTAAAAAACTTTTACATTAATGTTCTCTGTTAAGTTATAGTGGTAACTGCTTGAAACGATTAACAAAAATACACTTGACTAAGTTTTGCACTATTGCTAAACTTTGTCAAGTGAAAAACAACAACTTTTTTAAAAGGACCTGATATGACATTCACTCACAACAAGAGCCCAATAAAGCCAAATAAACGAATTCCGTTGCAAGAAAGACGGCGTCGATTAATCCAATTGGTACGCGAACATCCTGATTGGAACCAGCAAGAGCTTTCCGATTCATTGGGTGTTGATAAAAGTACTATCTGTAGGGATTTAAAAACCATTAATGAAGAATTCAAAGTTGTTAATTCTGAAATGTGGATTCTGAGCAGAGAACGCGTATTAAAAGAAATTCGTGACAATAAAGCAGAATGCATGCGAAGGTTGAATTTGTGCACGAAACCGCATCAAGGATCCAGATGGATGGAAGAATGGACGAAGTTAAATATCCAGGAATCCAAAATACTTGGAATCAACTCACCAAGCCATATTATGGTAAACCAAGAATTGACAATCAGAAAAGACGAAGTGGACGCTGGAGTCAACGCAGCCCTTTCACAATACGAAGAACCGGCTATCGAGATCGGACCAGACGGTGTTATCAAGTTACCCGCACCTGTAAAAAAGGAAAAATTCGATGACCGCCGCAGTGCTTGAAGAAAAACTAAGAAAGATCCCCATCGAAGATTTGGCGTATGCCAGACTACCCACCTATATCGCCACACAGTTCCCCGGATATCAATTTTCAAAGCATCTGGTCACAATGGCCAATGTCCTGCAAAAAGTCGAATCAGGGGAAATCACCAGGCTGATTTTAAATTTACCTCCCCGGCACGGCAAAACAATGATGACCGGAGAATTTTTTCCAGCCTGGTATCTCGGACGCAATCCGAACCACCATGTGATTTATGCAACGTACTCATTTGAAAGGGCAGGGGACGTTGGACGTAAAGTCAGAAACCAGATGATTATGCCTGTGCACAAGAGAATCTTTAAAGGGTGTAATGTCTCTAAAGACGCTGCCGGTCAAAACCGCATGACCACAGACCAGGGCGGTTATTACTTTGCAGTCGGTACTGGAGGTGTGGTCGTTGGCCGTGGGGCGAATCTGTTTATCATCGATGACCCGATCAAGGGACGTGAAGAAGCAGATAGCGATACTTTCAGAAAAAAATTAATCGACTGGTACCGGGGTGTCGCCTATACCCGTCTGATGCCTGAAAATGCGATTATCATCATTCAGACCCGCTGGCACTTTGATGACATTACAGGCTATGTCTTAGAGGAAATGGGCCATGAAAACTGGGTAACGCTTAATCTTCCTGCGGTCGCAGAGGACATCGAAGACCCGCTAAGGCGTGAGATGGGAGAAGCGCTGTGGCCCACAAATTACCCCAGGGACCGGCTTGACATAATCAAAAAAACAGTCGGCACCCGGGAGTGGAACGCACAATATCAGCAGCAGCCCCTGCCGTCCGAAGGCGGGATGATTGATATTAATTGGTTAAAGAGATATAATAGCAAAGAGCTGGTTACATTGGATATTGGCCGAAGGCCGCCGATTGCCCTGCTTGAAAAACTGGGAATCAAACGAATCGTTATTTCCTGGGACACGGCTTTTAAAGAAAGCCAGATAAATGACCCGTCAGCAGCCACAATATGGGGGGTTACGCTTGAAAAAAAGTACTATTTACTGGGCATTGTCAACAAACGGATGAAATATCCGAAGTTGAAAAGAGCGGCAATCGATCTTTGGAAAAAATACATGAAGTGGGGATTGGGACCGGTACCGGTGCTGATCGAAGACAAGGCCTCGGGCCAGAGTCTGATTCAGGATTTACAGAATACGGTTGTCGATGAGATGAAAATTCCGATAATTGCGATCCCCGCGGATGCCAACAAACAAATTCGGATGCAGCACGCTTCACCGCTTTTAGAGGCTGGTATGGTTTATGTACCCGATGATTCATTGAGCTGGGTTGTGGATTATGAAACCCAGCTGGCAAGATTCCCTTTATGGCGGCATGATGACCTGGTGGACTCGACTTCTCAGTTTTTACTGTGGGTATTTAAACCCAAATACAAACGAAAT
>CALANC010000045.1 GCA_937925895.1 uncultured Desulfobacterales bacterium | reverse complement strand
TTACTTTTTAACAAAAGGAAATATGTCAGTGTATCCTGCAATATCGGTTAGTAACAATATTAGGAAAACCAGAAATGCAACTATCAATAATTCCCCAAGAAAGCCACCGGCAGGAAGTTGATCTAATTTATTGACAATGTCATTAACCTCAGCATCAGAAAGGCTATCGATTCGTCCCTTCGCTTCCTGTGGATCAATGCCTTGAGATATTAATGCTGCTTGAAAGTCCTCTCGTGCTAAAAGGTTGTTTAAATAATCACGCGGGCTTTGATTTCGATCCCCATCCGTGATAGATTCTGTACCTATCATTGCTGCCGATGCCGAATGGTAAGGGCATGCTAACATCAGCATGTAGAAAGATAAACAAATAGCAATAGGCTTGGATAACTTTCTCATTAACTCCATTCTTGACCTCCTTCAGTTAAAAGGCTCTATTTGTTCCATTCTATTTTTTTCTGTCTTATTGCTCTAATATACAATCTCGGACACTGATGCAGGTCGCTGAATTTTGCACTTGAGAAATAAAAACAATGTCACAACAATTTATTTTTATGACTGGATACTGATTAATTGGAGGTACATCAGGTGATGCAATAGATAGCGAACCTGTGATGCTTAGCCGGGAGTTTCAGTGGCTCGAAAACGGTGGCGGCTACTAATTAATCACAGAATGTCTGACACCTGCCACATAATATGATAGACCATCTTTAAATAATTCTTGGCACCATCTAACTTCCCCGATTGAAATGGTTCTCAAACACTCATGTTCAGATAAGCTCATATTTTTTGTAAAAAGATTTTCCAACCGAGTGAATATAGTGGCATGTTGTCTGATTTCAAAAGACGTTTCAAAAGAAAAACCGCCTTTACTGAAATTAACGATTTTGGCATTGAAGAGCCTGTCTTTGTTAAAATATGACCATTTTATGAGGGCTTCACAATTATAGCGTTGATAGGCTCTTTTTTCTGCATGTTCCGCCACTGCTTTATTTGCTGTCACTTTTGTCACCCTCTTTCAAAATGTATGTTAAGGGCAATATTGGTAAAAAGGAATACAGCAACACACATTTAACTGTTAAAGCAGAACTTCAGATGCGACAATTTCTATATAAAAATTATATCAAAATTGGCAGAGATGTCAAAATTATGCGTGACATTATCTGTACCGGTGCTTGTATGTTGAATCATTTTTAGCGACGAATTGATGGGAATGATGTGTTGAATCTAAATAGACTACAAAGAGGTTTCAAGGTGGTAAAACTCGATGTCACCAGTTCAAAAAATCAGCATTCCTATGAAAACATAATAACACCCAAATACTGATAGATTGAAAATAAATGCATTTTGACATATTTACTGATATCAAATGGGGATCAAAGGTAAACGTAGCTTTTAAGGGGGACGGGACCGAGATAAAGGTAAAGTTCAATTAAATACAAATTGTCGGAATTGTGTTAGCTTAGATGGTTCGATACATTTGTAGTTTGATCTGGGTTAGTCTCACTGGTTTGAGTAGGCGCATTAGTGTCTCCGACCAGAGTGAAATCATGGTGCCTGAAAAAAAATTGCATGACCGATCTCGCTCTTATGAAGGATCTCAAAATTATCATATGGATTATCTGCGGATGGATTGTGTCAAATCATTTATTCGTTCTCTTAATGAGATAAGGTAGCGGGCCATCTTGCCGCGATGGTCGGCAGTAACCGAATCATGCTTCCCCCTTAGAACTATCAGCGGATCAAAGGTGCAAATTTGCTCCATATCCCGAAAAGCGATGCGTACATTTTCTTCACCGCCTTTTTGTTTTATCTCCGGATAAAGCGTAACGAAAGTACGAACAAAATCCCGCAGTACCAAAATAATCCCCTGGGTAGAGTAGATGCGGTCATCCAGCTGGGTATACGGCACTTCATCGTTGGGTTGCACCAAAAGTCCAAGGGGCTGATCAAGAAACTGATTGCCGATAATAAAAGTGAGCATATTGTACATGTCATCCGAGCGCATGTTATAGATGGCTTTGCCGGCAGCCAGATCGTCTTCATACTCGCGCACTAATTCAAGGCCTTTGCGATATTCGCTTTCGGTAGATGGAAACCACCAGCTGTCTTCGCTAAAGGCAAAATGCTTTTCCCGCGCTTCTTTGAGCGACGCATTTTCGGCATCGGCTTTGCCGTATTTGGCCAGATTCGTAGAATAAAAATTGATCAGCATGCGAGTGGCAAAGATAACGCCTCGCTGCCGATTGGCACGGTTATCCAGCCAGCGGGTAGGAAATACAATTAAATCATTGGCGGACCAGCCAAAAGTGGATGCCATTTCTTCTTCAAGTCGATTGGTAATTGCGGCACTGAGCGCAATACCCTTTTTGGCTTCACCTGACTCTGGCTTGATTTGATCCAGAACCGAATGAATTTTTGATCTGAACCACGGGAACCGCGTAGCATCAATGGCGGTGTAGCCCTTATACAAACTCCAATAGATTCCAATCGTCAATGGCCAGATCAAAATAAAGGCCAATAATACGATGATGGTCCACTTTCCAAAAAACTTCAGTTTGGGCAGCCATTTCTTTTTCATCATGCCGACTCTTTCTCAATCGCAAAGTGTTAATGATGTGATCACACAAACAGACTGAATAATCTAAGCGGTCGGCAGCCGGGTGTCAATAAATCCCGCTGGTCGGTGTTCGAATAAAACATAAAGTTCGATTAGATCAAAATGGTCGGAAGTGAATTGGCACTTATGGTTGATTGAATCATTCGTTGTTTTATCAGGTTACAGATATTACCTGGATATTACAGATTTTTAGAAGCGCGAAAGCGCTGATGAGTTGGTACATGATGTTTTAAATAGTATAGAGTCGAACTTTTGGTTACGCTAAAGAATTCCAACACCACCTTGACCTAAAAAAACATTGCATTACCATAAGTGCCGGTTTCTGGGATGTTCGTGCATTTTATCTGCCGTGCAGCTAAATTGACAACGGCATCTTGGAGGCTTTATCTATCAAGGGGTGGTTCAAATTGAACCACCCCCTTTTTTAACCATACTGACATTACCTCGCCCACCGAGAGAGCCGCCAATAAAGATAAGCCGTTAGGCTGGTGGTCAACTCTCATGCCATCTGTTGATCAAGTGATTTAATCAGAATCTTTTATCAATCAGTGCATTTCCTTTTTTGCCAGTTTATCTGACAATTTTTGTCCGCATTCAATACGCAAAAATCTTCATATTTAATAACTATCTGTAATTTAGTTATAAATTGAAAAAATTTTGTTTGGCCTAATTATTGCTACAAAGTTAATTAACAGAGGCAAATTGTCATTGATAAGACATAAAATGTTATGAAACCTACTCAAAATAATGCTGAAAAGAAAACCGTTCTGTTTGTGGATGATGAAAAAATGATATTGGAAGTTGGTTCTCTGATGTTGCAGAGATTGGGCTATAATGTGCTAACGACAAGTGATGGGCAGGAAGCCATCGAAATTTTTAAAAACAATAAAGTAGCTTTTGTAATTTTGGATATGCGGATGCCGGGTATGAATGGTGATGAAGTTTGTCTGCAGATGAAAAAGATCAAGCCAAAAATAAAAATCCTTCTCGCAAGCGGGTATGTGGGATTTTATTCCGAAGACTATTTAATAAGCATTGGATTTGATGGCTTTATAAAAAAACCATACGACTTAAAACAGCTAACAGAAAAAATAGAAGATCTTTTAATAGAATAAAAATTGTAGCAGAATAAATTAATTGCTATGATACAAAACATGGAACCTGATAGGAAAAGCAAATCAAAACGACGCTATGGAAATGGAGCAGATACAGTTATGCTAGCAGCTTCGCCATATAAAATTTGGAATACTCTAAAACAGTTTCATCCTTACAAAAAGGAAATTTCGATTTTGGTCAGGATGTTGAACAAGATGGGCGCAAAACGCACCATGATTGCTGCAGCTCTATGCTTACAGGGTTGGCAGAACTTTTGCGGAGTCAGCGAGTGGACGGTTGAGGATGTCAAAGATATCTTAGAAGGTTACAGTGCATAATTTAAATTCAGGGCGGCAGACCCCTTGGGCAATTTTGATGAGGTTGAACGGCTAAATGCTGTAACCAAATATCAATATTTTGTCTTTTTATGTATGAACGGGGCATAAATTTGCCAAATTCATCTGTTGCGCCAAAATGTTTGATCTGAGTATTGTATGTTGCATAAGCAAATAAAAAATATTCGGGTTTAGTTAAAATTAGAGATAACGTG
>CALANC010000044.1 GCA_937925895.1 uncultured Desulfobacterales bacterium | reverse complement strand
ACCTCTTTCTTGTCCTCGAACCCGAACAGGGTCATCATTGCTTTTTCGGTCACGAACTCCTGAAAGAACTGGGGCGCTTCCATATTTGGATTCTTTTCTTTTAACATTATCCTCCCTCTTTAATTCTGAGGCCGTCTGATAACGACCATATTTAGTGATATATCTGCGGACATCAGGATCTAATCCATGAGTTGGAACGGGCTTGAATTTTATCCCGGCATTGGGGCATTGGCCACAGTATTGGTCACAATCATCCGCACAGCAGGGAGCTCCCTTCCATGCTTTGTAAAATGCTTTTCTATCTTTATAGGTGTCTGGATTTACCTGTTCCCGTAAATGCCCCTTTGCGGCCAGATCCTTGGCATCGTCTCTTTTGTTTTTGCGAGATCCCGGCACTATCATGTGATAATTTTCAATTAATGTTAGCCAACGTTTATTCTCAGTGAAAAGGGCTGCAACATAACCCCTGCGGAATGCTTTGGGGCTAAGATCATTAATGTGGTAATATTTCGGGTTACAACCCGGATAATAGAACCCCTCATCCCTGCTGACATCGTATCTTTTGTGTCCGTTGCAATATGATAAATCCAAAGCATGCTCCTAACTCTGCCTTAAAATAGAAAAGGGACAAATGCAGGCGGGATTTCTCCCGGTGTAGGCCTACACTGCCCCTTTTCCAAATGCCTCCGGTCGCGACTCCGAAGACACTCCTAATTCAAGTTTTAACTAAAAATTCCCGATATTTATATGTAATGGTAAAAATACTCCACATCGCACTTGTCTTTTGGGTTATAATCCTCATCGGATATCTGTTTTATCAAGCTTTGAAAATATTGCTGTCAAAATGATTTCAGCATTAAACTCGCCATTAAGTGGCTTTGGTTTGCGGGTTGGCTCATTTTTGATACAACTTTCGCGGGCGTATGAAAACTCATACAACACTTGCCGGTTACCTCATTTTTAAGGAAGTTTCGGCGCTTGTACCATTTCTGGTACAACTTTTTTCTGCGCTTTCTTGCCTCCTCACGTTGTTTCTGATTTCTCTCAAATTCACTTTGCGCTTTTTGCCCCCTTGATCCCATGTTGCCTCGTTTGATGTTCATGTTGCTTGTGTGTGTGTTTGTGAGTGTGTGTTGCGTGCAACTACTTAATATCATATGGAATATCACAAACCGATCCGGTGGTACCCCGACCCTGTTATCTAAAATGATTATAAATAATTATGAGTTATCATCTGGATCATCGTCTCCAACTTCTTTAAAATCGGGATCTGTATCCGTAGTCCCCAGCCGGTCGCAGTTGACACAAGTCTGAGACATTAGTCCCATTATATCCATGCCGCTCGTAGGAATCCCGGTTTTGTGCAACCGGGCGAACGATAACTTATTTAAAAGACTTAGCCATACATCCAACCAAGGGGGAATAACTGGCTCCTTTGAATCATCACGCTTTTTCAAACCTTCTAACCTGACACCGAGTCCAGCAGCCTTCAAACGAAGGCTTACATCTTTGCTCGCCATACCCTTTCGGATGACCCTCTCGATGTCGTCAAACAGTTCACCATCTAATTCAACCTGCTCCTCTTTCTTCTGGCCGCGTCCTGGACCAGGAGAATTAACAAACTGGCCCCTCTCGTTACGTTCCGAAGGTGATTTCTTACCGTTTTCGACTTCTCCAACACCGTTTTTTATACCGTTTTTTTTGTCCTTTTTTGACATTATTCACCTCGATTTTGCACCCTCACCGCACCCTGGTTGAAGGTGATTTTAAAATGTTCTGTTAAGTTAAATGATTAGATCACATGACCTTCGGACTACTACTCCGATAAACCTCTAATTACATCGTCCACAAGCTCGTTAAGCTCCAGATTTCTGTTGACTCTAAAGGACTCGAGCCATCCATCAAATTCTGACCGCTTAACCAATATTTTGCCCTTCAATTTGAAATAAGGCATCCCTTCTCGCATGTAATCCCTCAAGGTCGGGATGGCCATGCTGGAGTATCCGCTGAGGCCTTTTAAGTCGAAATATTGGTCAGACTGGGTGTTCAATTATTTTCCTTTGTGGGTGTGGACTGTATCGGGTAGAAATTGCCACAATGCCGGCATGGCTAAGGTGGTCTTTTTACCCTCCGACAACCTGTGATAAGCCATAGCCCCTTCAATCTGTTGCTCATATTTCTTACCTGGGTTACTAATTTTTCATTTGGGTTACTAATAATTGCTATTTCCAGAAAGTCTCCTAAGGGATTTCCCTCGCGTGAAGTTTACTAAATTAGGTGATATTGATAACCTGGTAACCTAATTGGTAACCCACTAGCCTATTTTAGGCCGATATCATGCCAGGTTTTTAAGTTTTTTGGCTTCGTAAACTCAAATCCCCTACCTTGGAGCTTCTTGGCGAAAGTTCTCGTTTTAATCGGAGTTTCCCCGCTTTCGTCACACCAGCCCTCGTATGCAGCGTAAAGGTCCTTATGGGTAGTGCGCTCGCCGGCCGCAATAAAACATCTTACTGCTATAAAATCCTCCAGGATGTCCATCTCAGACCGATAGGCTTTTGTAGCTGCTTTGACCTCTTCGGGTTCGTCCAATCCTTTTTCAAGCCATTCGCGGCAGCCTGACACCATCCAATTTAAAATACCTTCCTTTTCTTCAAGCAGGACGCTTTCATAGTTGTTGATTCTTTTTTCCTCGGGGATGGTAACCAAGAAGGGTATTAAACGAATGCGCCGCCATATAGCCAAGTCCTGGCCGTGGATTTCGGGTTTGTAGTTGGTTGCAAGGAATATTTTAAACTCCGGCCGGTATTCAAAGTATTCTTGATACAGATGCCGTGCGGTCACGCGGTCGCCGCCGGTAAGTTGTTTAACAACTGTTTCATCCATTCGCTTGCCGTCGCTGGTCTCGATTGCAACAACTAGACGACTCTTGATCATCCTGGCGATATCGTTTCTAATGCCATCACCCTTTTTAACGATAAACGTATTAAAATCGGTTTGCAGGGCGTAGTCGTTTAAAATGGTTTGTAGAACATTAAGGAAGGTTGATTTACCGTTCTGGCCGACTCCCCAGAGTAAGAATAGGCACTGCTCACCGGCATCTCCGGTTAGAGTGTATCCAGCAACCCTCCAGAGATAATTCACCAGACTTTGTTTTCCCTTCATTACCCGCGATAGAAAATCAATCCACTTTGGACACAAAGCGTCGGGGTCGTAATTAATTGGGGTAAGTTTTGTGATGAGGTCGTCTTTTCGGTGCGGTTGTAGTTTACCGGTTTTTAAATTCAACGTGCCGCTATTTACATTCAAAAGCCATTTGTCGCGGTCAAGCTCTTCCGGCAATACCGGGACGCCTGGTTCACTTTTTGCCAGTTGAACCATAGCTCTTTGCCGGTATGCCGATTCTGAGGCTGCCGCCCATTTACCGAGAGCTTTTCTCGTTTCGCCGTCTTTAGCTCTCGCAGCTTCAGAATAAATAAAACGTGTGGTCTGCTTGCAGAGCTGGTTTACAAGTCCCTCGGCGTCAGGTTGCCAGTGCTTGCCGTTCCAGGAAAACCATTTCTTTTGCGGATGGCAGTAGCGGGCCTCTTCCCTGTGATGGTATGCAAAACGCTCAGCGTTTCCTAAATCGGTACAGTGATAGGTTTTTAGGGTTTCACGGGTTGCTGCCTTGTTTTCGTGCGGATGATTTCGTTCATGGGTTCGAAATACAGACTCGACAATTGTCAGCACCTCTTTATCGTTAAGGGGTTCGTCCAGGTTGCTGTTCCAGCCATGGGCGGCCAAAAGAACCGTCTCACGGTCTAACCGCTGGCTGATCCACTTGCCCACTATTCGAGTTAGCGTGTCATTTCTTGCGCCATTCTCAACCGGTTCTAGTGTGATAGGTTCACGATCTGAGTTCCCGCCGTTCTGCGTTTTAAAGAACTCAGCGACCTCTTCCGGCATTTCTAAAAGATCGTCAAACCCGTGCTCCAATGGGTCGACATCACCAAACTGATAGGTCCTGCCGGATTTATGAACCGATGGAGCAGCAACAACAAAGCCACCATTTGTCTTGAAATCAATCCCCTTGTTATCCCCCTTGCCGGCAAAATTTCTATGGTTGCTGCCATTATGCTTAAACCAAAGGTGCAGACCGCCTTCTGCACGCCCTGTAGTCTGCATTATGGTTTCAGGTATACCGCATAGTGCTTCAAAACGTTCTTTGGCCTCAGGGCCGTCTAAATCGACAACGTCGATGTCCGACATCTCGCCCGTTGCTATGCCGACATTAGCGTTTGGCCATATACCCCACCATTCTTTTATTTCGTCGGGAGTTGGTTTTTCTTTTTTTCGATAAGCCCATTTGACATGTGGCTGCTTGGTTTGCGGGTTGATGGGCAGGACGAAACAACCCAGCCCCTCATATTTTAATGCGTGTTTGACCAATGATTCTGACATAATCTTCGGTTACCCCTTCTAAAATAAATGGGTTTAGCGATCGCTCTCAGACGGTCTTCGAATCTCAAGAAGCTGTTTAAGCTTTAAAGCATCTTGTTTAGTGTACCGTCTGAAATTGTTATGGTCGCGCATCGGGTTTAAAAATCCCTTTTTTGTGTAATTAAGAACAGTGCGCCCATGACATCCGGCTATCTCCGCCACCTGGTTAACCGTTAAGTCAGCATTTGTACTCATCAATGCACCTCCTTGTTAATAAACGATGGATAGTGTCGGGTAGGTTATTTGAACAAAAAAAAACCGTCCCTATTATATAGATGGGGAACGGTTCGGAAAATATCGGCTAAAAATGAAAAATATTATTAATTGTTAAAATTTAATAGGCGGGTATTCCTCAGGAGGCAGGTATTTCTCAATAGTCTCTTGTATCCTCTTTTCTAACCAGTTGACCCTTTCGCTAACTACAGATTGTGAGATCTTTAGTTTTTTAGCAATTTCCTCTTGGGTGAGATTGTTTTCTCTCTTCTTTCTTATCCGGTTGATCCTTTCTTTAAGTTCAGTTTCCGTAATCTCTAGTTTTTTAGCAATTTCCTCCTGGGTGAGATCGCTTTCAAAATACAAACGAGATAATTCTAATTCTTCTTGGGTGAGATCGCTTTCAAAATACAAACGGTATAATTCTAATTCTTCTTTTTCTAAGCCAGCCTTTTCCAAAATACCACGTATTTCAGGATATATATGAATTTTTTTAGCAACTTGCTCGCTACTTAAGGTTATGCTTCCGTCTTCGTCTACAACAATTCCGTCAAGTCCTGGGCCAGAATGCTCAATGCTCCATATAAACTCTGGTTTCTTTTTGTCAGGGTCTTTGCAGTAACCCTCTGCCGTTTCGTATTTACATGGGAGTCGGCTTTCGAGTTCTTTTTGATTTTTACAATATTCATCACAATATGGGTATGCGCCCTCCTGAGGCCTGGGATCTCCGGGAAGGTTCGTTGTCCCAAGTTTTTCGTAATATTCTTTTTTAAAATAAATTTTAAAATAATTCTCAAAGTAACCGGCAGGTCGAACCCCGGTGGAGGGTTTGTAGCTTAAGGCCTTTTCAGATAACATCTCCTCGGCCAAAGATTCGGGGTCTACCCCTATATCTCCCCCGCCCTCGTCTTCCGGTATTGATTTTAAAGTTTTACGAATCAACTTTTCAAACCTCTTGCGAATCGGATATGAAAATTTATCCAGCATCTTATCTTTAAAATAAAATTCAACCAGGTGTTTACTAGAACGATAATCCCCCCCAAAACAAATTCTATCAAATATAGGCCCGATAGGTCTGTATCTTTGAAAGTTAATAACTGATTTTATATCTAATTTATTTTTGATTTCTTTTATTTCATTTTTCATTGGTTCGAGTAAAAAATGTATTTGAAGCATGTTATTGTTTATGAAAATAAACCGCCGAGTAGGATGTATTCTGCCAATGATCCTTTTTGCTGTTTGAACTCCG
>CALANC010000043.1 GCA_937925895.1 uncultured Desulfobacterales bacterium | reverse complement strand
ATACATTCTGTCGTATGTCCCTTGATAAATAGATCGGCTAATTCCTTCCAATCCTTTTTAACTTTTTTATTATTCAAGAACCAATGAGCAGCCCTGATTGCCGCTCCCAATGCCGCACTATCTTGCACCTCGAATGAGCGAACCTCAGCATCGAAAACTTGAGAAATGATTTTTAAAAGTCCAAGATTCCCGGATCCGCCCGCCGTTACCAAAATGGTTTGGGGCCGCTTACCGAACCAGTCAGAATGCAGATACATGGCCATGATTTGAGCTTCTGCAATAGCACGAACGTTTCCCTTCACTTCGTCCTCTGTTAGTCCCCCGAATCTGAAAACTCGGGGATTCAATATCAGCGGGGTTATTTCGGATAAAAAGTATGGTAGCATTATCTTACCGTTGTTCCCGGAAGGTGTGGTTAATAGTATCTCTGAAAACTCTCTCCATGATAAATTATAGGTGTTTTTGACTTCCTCTCGGGCCAGACTTGCATTTTTGAAGCATAACAAAGACATATAATTACCATCAGCTACCCCAAATATATGACCCTCTGATCGTTCAATATCCATAAGCCTTGGCATGTACCCGAAGATCGTATCGCTGGTGCCTAGACTAATCCCTCTTTTCATTGGCTCGCCAATAAGACCAAGGCCTACCAAGCTACAAGGATTGTCTCCAGATCCGACGACAACTTTAGTCTGAGGTCTAAAAGCGTAACGCTTTACCAGGTATCCTGATACCGTTCCTACGGCTTCATCTTTCTGTATCAGGTTAGGTAATCGGTTACGCAAGTTTGGTGCTGTTGCGGCGAGAGCTCTTTCGCTCCATTGAACAGTGTGGATATTTGCCAAATTGGTACCAAAACCGTCGCCAGTATCAAGAGGCGCGATTCGGCCAATCAATAAAGATGTGATGAAAGAGCTGATAAGCGCAATATGGGTGGTTTGGTTGTAATGTTGAGGATTATTTTTCCAAAATTTCCGAATTTGAGGCCCTGCGAATCTCTCTGTTGCCTTAGAACCGGTGAGCTGGGATACATTTACATCGCCTGCGAGGGCCTCTGTGATTTCCGAACACTCATCATTGGTACTTGAATCCATCCAGACCGGGCAGGTGGACCTGGAAAAAATTATCTGGATTTGTTCGAGCAGACTGCGGGACGGATCCAGATGCGACAGAACAGCGGCAGCATCCTGATTGAGATAAACGCTTCCGTGTTGCTGGGCGGATACGCCGATGGCGCTGATTTTAGACGAAAGGGTTTTCTTTTTAAGCCAGGCCATCATGTCATCCAGGGCCTCCGCCCACATTCGCGGATCGGTATGCACCACCGTGGGGTCATGGCCGATAATGATCCCACCGGCGGTATGATAGGCCGGGTAAGCGCTGTCAAAATTGATGGTATGTTGTTCAAGCGCTTTGTTTAAAGGATCAATGACCACTGCTGTCAGGCTCTGGGTACTGAGATCCAGACCTAAATAAAGGGTTTCTGCCATTATCCGATACCTTTCACCGGTTTTGAAATGAGTTTGAGTATCATGTCCCAGAAATAAGTAAGTATAAAGTCTGCGCCGGTCATGTTTCTAAGACACCCTATACCCAGTCTAAATTCGACCCAGGATAAAAAGCAGCGCGGGCAGGACGAAAATCAGCAAAGCGATTGTAAAAAACCAGCATGAATTCGCCAGGTCCAGATCCAGGTCATAAATCGAGGGTTGAATCAGAGCGTTGAAAACTACCGGAATGCAGGACAGAATCATGCCGACCTTCAGGGGCAGGCCGTTGTCGATTTTTTCGAACCCCAGCCAATGGCAATGGTCGACGCCGCCAAATGCTCTATTTAATTCTATTCAGCCTTAAGCCTATACTACAAGCTTTGGACGTACGGCAATAATAAATGCGGATAGTCCTGAAATTAAACGCCGCTTATCTCATATTATGAACAGTTTGGAGCTGCAAAACCTGGCGATCGAATGAAAAAAAATCAGGCGTAATGCAAAAACAATTGACATTTAATTTGAAACTGCATAAACAGGATATCGGATATAGGATGTCCTATAATTACCCGCCTGATGCCGATCCATTAGTGCCAACATTTGCATTTTCCGAACAGAAAAAGGAACCTGCAAAGCCATGCCGCATGCTTCAAAAAAATATCCTGTAACCGAATCTATTCGACCGCTAAATCGCGAATCAGTCACATCTTCCATTATTAACCGCCTAACGGATTTGTTCATTTCAGGTGATCTAAAGCCCGGGGACAAACTGCCGACCGAGATGGAACTTGCCCAGCAGCTGGGTGTTGGAAGGAACTCGGTCCGGGAAGCCATCAAGATGCTTTCGTATTTGGGCGTGGTTGAAATCAGACGCGGAATCGGTACGTATGTCGCCGAAACGATGCCGGCATCAGTTGTCAATCCATTGATATTGGGTTTGGTATTTGAGCAGAAAACATCCCGGGAAATCATTGAACTTAGACTTTTGATCGAAACCGCCGTCGCTGAAATGGTGATGCAGAAAGCTGAAAGTGAAGATATAAAAAAAATTGAAAATGCCAACGAGCAATTGCGCGCAGCGATCTGCAGCAAATCCTTGAGTTCGAGGAGTCTGAGAAATCTGGATATTAATTTCCATAAAACGCTTTTAGAGCTGACGGATAACAAACCCTTACGCAAAATTGGTGAAGCCATATATGTGCTGTTCTTAGCATCGATTGAAAAAACGGTCGAGGAGGATCCCGAGCGGGCGGTCAGAAATCATCAATTGATCATCGATGCCATTAAAAAAAGGGATCCGAAACAATTAAGAAAACATATGAAAGAATCGCTGTCTTTCTGGATGGAATATATTCAGCGCTGATGGCAATTGAAACAAAGGATGAATATGACAGAGTGGGTAATTTCAATAAGCACACTTGCCTATAAAGGTTTTGAATTCCCGACCATATTTAAAGAAATTGCCGATCTGGGCATTAAATACGTCGAAATTGCTTTTATCAGAGGTTACACAAAGGACTTATCAGAAAGCGTCTTTTCCTCCTCAAACGCTCGAACTCTCAGACAATTGCTTGCAGATCATGATTTAAAAACGGTCGCACTGGCTGCCCATATGGACCTCGGGGAAAAGGACGCTGTCAGTGCATTTAAAACGAGGATGGATTTTGCCAGAGAGCTTGGGGTTAGTATTGTACTCAGCAAGTCTTCCACGAAAAAAAACCGTAAAAACTTTTTCGACAATATGGAAAAACTGTCCGAATACGGCGAATCAATCGAAATGGTCATCAGTCTGGAAAATCCCGGTGACGGCGAAGGCAATTTGATCGGCTCCGGGAAGGATGGTGCTAAAATTATTGAGGAAATCAATTCGCCTTATGCAAAGTTAAATTACGATTTTTGCAATACATACTCCTACTCAAAAGGCTATACGCTGCCGGAAGATGATCTGCACTTTGCCCAGCCTCATACAGCCCATTACCACCTGAAAGATATGGCGCCGGACAAAGAGGGCTGGTTTTTTTCTGGAATCGGAAGAGGGGTCATTAATTATAATCAGATCCTTGAAACTATAAGAAAACAGCCTGAAAGACTGCCTATCGGATTGGAACTTCCATTGGCGATACGGCGTGATAAAAGTTTCAATCCAAAAGAAAAGAAACCGGCACCGGGTTTGGAAGAAATTCGAACAGTAGTAACAGAATCATACGAATATACTCGAAGAGCGTTAGCCGGCGAATCAGCAGATTAGATAACAACCACCACTTCATAGGTAAGCCAAAAGGGTTGAGGGTATTGTGTGATCGATCAGCAGGCAAACAGCACGGTTATTCTTTTAAAAAATGAAACCATAAAAAATCTTATATTGGAGGATTCAATATGAAGCTAGTAAAAGGCTGGGAAGCGGAAGGCGTTACGATCCAGGAACCTTACAAACGAACGATAAAAACTATATTTTCTCCGGATGAAGATAGAGGGTCGATTAAAGAACTATTATTTACTCACGCCATACTTTATCCGCACAGTCAGACAGATTATCACATTCACGATCGACCTGAATTGATCTACGTGGTCTACGGCAGAGGCATCTGCATCTCCGAAGGAGAGGAAATTCCCATTCAGACCGATGTGGCTATGTGGGTGCCCGCCGGTGAAAAGCATCAGGTCAAAAACACCGGTGATGAGAGCATGAAACTGGCGACGGTTTTCATCCCCGGCTTTTCGTGGAAGGAGAATATCAAGCGCTGTGAAGATGCAGCCAAAGATTAAGGTTAGTGCGTCATTAAATGGGTAAAATGCCTAAGGTTCTGAATCGCAATGATATCATAACGTTAGTCATTCTTATCCGCCAGTTTTTAGGTGGATTAGTCATTATAAATCTTAGACATTTCATTGGTCAAAGGTATCCGGCCGAGATCCAGCGATTCGGGCTGGAGATGATAAAACCGTAAAGTTGGAAAGGAGGAGTTACACATGGCTAGAAAAAATTTATTTGGGGTGGTTTTATTTTTGGCAATGGGCCTGCTCATATTCAGCGGGCAACAAGGGATAAATTCAGCAGCAGCGGTTGAGCTGAGATTCGCCCATTTCGCCGCCGACGGGCATCCCGGAGACCTTGCCGCCGAGATGTTCGCCAAGGCGGTAGAAGAACGTACCGGTGGGCAAGTCAAGGTAACGGTCTACCCGGCCAACGAACTCGGTTCGCCTCCCGAGCAGCTTGAGCAGATCAAGCTGGGTGCTATCGACATGGGCCTGCCAACACAGGGACAACTGGATAAGTACTCAAAGAAATTCGGTGTCGTGATGCTTCCCTTTGTGTACGACAGCTATGATCATGCCTACCGGGTTCTGGACGGACCTTTTATGGCATGGGCGAAACCGGAAATTGAAAAGCAGGGCATGGTGCACCTGTCCAACTGGGAATGGGGATTTCGGAACATCACGAATAATAAACGCGCCATCAACTCACCTGATGATATGAAGGGTTTAAAAATGCGCGTTCCCCCCGAGATTCAGCTTCAGGCCACCATGGAGGCATTAGGTGCCGTGACCACTAAGATCGCCTTTCCTGAGCTGTACATGTCATTAAAGCAGGGAGTTGCTGACGGTCAGGACAATCCTCTTTCGGTAATCTACCACTTTAAGCTTTATGAGGCCCAAAAGTATCTGGCCATCACGCGTCATGTTTACAACAGCATGGTTCATGTTATCAGCAAAACCACTTGGAATAAGCTCACCCCGGACCAGCAGGCTATTGTCCGTGAAGAAAGCAAAAAAGCGGGCGATTTTATGCGCGAAACCTTACAAAAAGAGGACAAGACGCTCCTTCAGAAACTCAAAGATTCAGGGATGGTGGTTACCACCCCAGATGCTGCCGGGTTCAGGGCTCTGATGAAACCGGCCTGGGATCGCATTGCCGGTTATTCAGGAAAGCAGAATGTATCAGAATTTTTAAAGATGGTGGATTCTGTTCGATAAATAGAAAAGGGGATAGGCGAGGATAATGATTACTCTCATTATCTTTTTGGTTTTGGTCGGCTTCATTCTCCTGGGTATCCCCATCGCCGTGGCTATGGGGCTTACTGCGGTGCTGACCTTTATCTTCATGGGAGAGGCCCACATCCTGACGATGGTGGCCCAGCGAATGTACTCCTCGACCACGGCTTTTACTCTTCTCGCCATCCCTTTTTTTATCCTGGCCGGCAATCTCATGAATACCGGGGGAATTACCCGGCGTGTTTTCCGTTTTGCCCAAGCGTTGGTCGGCCATATTTGGGGCGGCTTGGGCCAGGTAAACGTCGTGGCCAGCATGATTTTCTCCGGAATGTCCGGGTCGGCGGTGGCAGATGCGGCCGGACTCGGCCTCATAGAAATGAAAGCGATGGTCGATAGCGGTTATGAGCGCAAATTCTCTGCGGCGGTTACTGCCGCTTCTTCAACCATAGGACCCGTGGTTCCTCCGAGTATTCCATTTGTCATCTACGGCAGTCTCACAGGCGTATCGGTGGGCAAGCTTTTTCTTGCCGGCTTCGTCCCCGGAGCGTTAATGGGAATCGCCTTGATGACCGCCGTGCTGATTGTTTCCCGAACGCGGCAGTACCCGAAGGAAAAAAGGGCCTCTATTCGCGAGCTTCTGGACAGTGCCCGGCAAGCTGCTTTACCGCTCGGCACACCGGTTATCATCATTGGCGGAATCATGGGAGGCGTATTCACACCGACTGAGGCTGCAGTTGTTGCATCATTGTATGCCATGTTTCTTGGTTTAGTGATATACAAAGAATTTACTTTTAAAGACTTACCGAAAATCTTCTGGGAAACGATTGTCTATACGATTCGTGTTATGTTTATTATCTCGGCGGCGGGATTCTTTGGATGGTTACTGATCCGACAGAAAATCCCGGAGCAGGTCATTCTCACTTTGACTGCGATTACCACTTCAAAAACCGCTCTGCTGGCAATGATCACCATGATCCTCTTGATTCTGG
>CALANC010000042.1 GCA_937925895.1 uncultured Desulfobacterales bacterium | reverse complement strand
GATACCGGCAAAAGCGATAATCGCTAAGAATAGTTAAAAAGATTATCTCGAAAAGTTCAATTTTAGCCTTTTTGAGCATGTGATTTATATCAGATTACCAGATGATATCCACAACAATTTGCAATTGTGTAAGCATAGCCGATTTACACAATTCAACCAAAGTGTAGATTTCGCATGGCGAATATACAATTGCCGAAAAAACAATTTGTTTGAAGAATAATCACAAGCCGAGAGTGCCGATATGATAATGGTATCCCTAAAAATCGGAAGGTGTTCGACTGTTGATATGTTTACAATATCGGTAATTTTATGATGAAAGATTTTTTAAAGATACTATAAGAGATATCTGCAAATAAGGGTCAGTTTCGATTAGACGATTGATGGTCAAGAAACGGTAGTTTTAATCAGTCGGAAACTCTGGACAACCTGCTCAAAATCTGGAAAGTCTTTCCCAAAATAATACCTCTCGGCAGCTTCATAGGTGATCTCGTAACACCAATTGTCAAACAAAAAGGAATAATTAACTCCCTTTTTAGTTAATCCAGCTTTAGTTTGATATATGTATACGATTTTGATCCCAGAAAATCCTCCAATCTCTGCCGGAGCGTTTTCTAAGAACTGTTGATTCATAATATTTGGGTTGGAGCGGATATTATCGATAACCACCTCAGAGACCTCCTGGGGCATCATCTCTTTTGAAAGTTTTTTCTTGGTATGAGGCATTTCCTTGTCAATTTCCCTTCTCATAATATTTATTTGCTGAAGTGAAAGCCCATCCTTGGTGATAATCAAAGCATCTCGGGATGCATTAAATTTCCTCCACCCATCTGGAATCTCCACTTCGAAATTTTGTGAGCTTATTGAGTGCTTGCCCTTTACTGCTACCCATGTGGCACAACCCATTGCAATGATAGTGACTATCAGACATAATACAATGATCCTTTTCATTGTTTGGCCTCCTGCAATTTGGTTTGAATCTGTTGAATGTATTGTTCAATATATCCTCTGTCTTCTGCATTAGGATAAAGGAAAAGGTATCTTTCGAACTCCTGCTTAGACTTCTCATAGAATCTTTGCTTGTAATAAATCATGCCAAGACCCCTATGGGGTCGTGGATCTGAAGGGTCGAAACTAATGGCCAGATTATATTCCGATATTGCTTTTTCTCTATCATCTTTATCACCTTTTTGACGATATAACTCAGCCATGCAGTAATGAGCTCTGGCATTTTCTGGCTCTATCTTTAAAAATCGTTCAATCCCATCATGAGCGGAACTAAAACGGCCCATTGAAATGTCCATTAAGGCGTTTTCTAAAAGTAAGGGAGAAATATTCGCCATGAACCTACTTTCGTATTTATTACCTTTTTTATCATGGTAGCTATCCATAATAAATTGATTGTAGTTGTTTATTCTTTCTTGCAAACGGGGATGGGTTCCAAAAAAGAAAGGTTCCTTGATATCTTGCTCTTCTATATCCTTTTTGAGGTATTCAAATAAGCGTGTAGATTCCTCTGGATCATAGCCAGCCTTGACCATTAAATCCAGTCCCACTTTGTCTGCTTCAGTTTCCAATTCCCTGGAGTAACCTGTAACAGCCGCCATAGCCCCTAATGAGCCTAATAGGTTTGCCAAATCGCCATAGACACCAAAAGGGATGGAAGCCATCTGGACTGTGGCCAAAACCGCAGATGTATTTTTCATGCTTCTATAGTTCTCGACGGCATGCCGATAAAGGGCATGGGTCATTTCGTGTCCCAATAGAGTGGCCAATTGGGCTTCGTTCTGCATCTTGCAAAGAATACCTGTGTGGACATAGATAACGCCGTTTGGATATGCAAATGCGTTCAGGAGGGGATTTTTGATAATCTTTATCTCAATAGTGAGGCCTTTAACTTTGATATCTTCTGAAATAAGGCTGTGAGCTACATCATTTACATAGGCAGTTAAGACAAGATCACCATAGAGGTAGTTGCTATGATCTAATCTTTTTTGTTCCTCAGCTGATCGGTTCCATAGGCG
Source organism: uncultured Desulfobacterales bacterium (assembly GCA_937925895.1). Classification (GTDB taxonomy): domain Bacteria; phylum Desulfobacterota; class Desulfobacteria; order Desulfobacterales; family UBA11574; genus CALANC01. The sequence goes on along the minus strand of CALANC010000042.1, from coordinate 1,796 downwards.
CCTCTCATCTTCCTGCAACTGAAGGGATGATAATTCATTTACAGGGGGTAGGTCCGTGGTGGCGCAGGATAGGATTCCAAATAGAAGCATGACAACTAAAAAAAACCTGTTCATCATTATTTGCTCCTGCTCCTACATTGGGAAATCTTTAAGGAGCCCTTTTATTAGAGTGGTTGTATTTATAGGATCTCTTAAATCATGATCCCCTCGAGACCCGTGGTAGCTATACCATAAAATGGCTCCGGTATTGGTTTCCACCAAGGCAATACAGACATTAGTAATACCATATAAAGGGGTTGCTTGAACACCAACCAGTGCACCAAGAATTATGCTACCTGCCTGCAGTGCCTTTCGACCTGTTGTGGCAATTTGATCATTGCAGCTTACAAAAAGCAGCGCATCAGTATCCCTGGCAAGGTCCTGAACCTCCGGCCCCATGGAATACCTAAAATTTTTGATCTTATCCTGAAATAGCTGTTCGGGTGACCCATATGTATGAACAATAATGCTGTAATTAACCGCCTCAAATAGTGCTTTAGTCTCTTCAAGATTTGACTTCTGCTCCTCTGACAATAAAGTTTCTTCAAAATTTTTAATGAAAATTAAAGGTTTTGTGTCTAGTTCATTCCGAATTGCTGTCATTACATTTTTTTTCGCCTGAAAACTCCACTCATCCATCTTCTCCTGAACTCCTCCCGCGGTTATTTGATAGACATTAGTTTTCAGTGGTATTACCGTTATGCGTTTAGTTTTCTCAATTTTTTCCTTTAGTAAGGGATTAGATCGGTAGTTGGCGGCTGAAGCGCATGCAGAAAGGATTAGACAGGCGAATAAAAAAGCAAATACTCTTATATTAACTTTCATTTTTGACCGTCCTTTCAAATTTGTTTCAAAAGTTGGATAATTTATGGTTTTTATAAATCATTTAATATATTATTAAATCGGAAAAAATGATTTAGCCAAAAAAAATCCGCTAAGTTTTATACTCAACAAATGGAAAACTTCCATTTGGAACCAAGCAAACACAATTGGGAAGGTCTCGCCATTGCAGCTGGATGAATTTCAAATGGTGAAATTGGGTTAAAAGTTTCAAATCCAGGCAACACGAGGTGATTGGTCAATAATATTCAAAATTTTAAGCTGAAAAGGCGACCACTGTCAAGGCTTGGATAGAAAGTACTAAATTGTATAAATAGAAAAAATGAGGATAGAACTTTGATGAGGTCGTGCTTTTTGACAGGAAACCAATTCCACTGAACTTTTGATTGAAAATTAAATGGAAAAAATAACGCAAGAGAAGACCTTTGATATCATAAAATATCACAAATTCTGCCTAATTTGAGATTTGTAGATGATACAACGATTTAGCAATTTTACAGATATAATACTGATACATGCACCGTATCTCCTTTTGTCGGTCACTGTCAAATAGGGTTCCCGGCACATGCGACTTTACTTGAATAAAAAGAGTGAATCCAGGTTCCAGATTCACCATTTCCGAATTGTGATTTCAAACAAATATCCAAAATGGAATTAGGCTGAATATCGGATAAATCACAGAGGTACAAAGTGGCTTGGTTTTACCCTTGAAAAATGGATATCACAAAAATTTTCAGGCTTCGAAAATCTTATGTACGTTGGAGATAGCACAGATTTCAAATCCTATTTAAAACCTGTGAGTCGGGTAGACCGGAGGAGTCTCACCTCCAGTCCCCCTCAGATCCGTACGTGAACCTCTCGATTCATACGGCTCCTGTCAGCCTTCCTCTTGAGACCTCACGGTCTAAAGCCTACGC
>CALANC010000041.1 GCA_937925895.1 uncultured Desulfobacterales bacterium | reverse complement strand
GCGGTTATGGCTCTAAAAAAGGTATTAGAGGCTGAAGACGTGGTGGCCATTATTGGACCCACACTCACGGGAACGGCCATGGCGATGAGAGGATTTATTGAAAAAGAAAAGATTCCCACTTTCATGCATTCGGGGGGAGATGTCATTCTTAAGGCACCACTCGATAAAAAAGATCCCACCTCTCTGCCGAAATGGACATTTAAATCACCCTACAAGGCTGCAGATGCACTGGGCAAGATCTGCCAATACATGCAGCGCCAGGGTATAAAAAAAATCGGATTTCTCTATTCCAACGAAGGGTTTGGCAAGGACGGGCTTAAGAATGTAATGGTTCAGGCACCGAAATACGGCATACAGATCGTCGTCCAAGAGGCCTTTCAACCCAAGGACATAGACATGACCGCCCAGTTGACTCGAATCAACTCCAAGGGTGTAGACGGGATCATCGCCTGGACTGTAGGTCCCGCCATGGGCATCATAGCTAAAAACATCAAACAATTGGGGATTCTTGCTCCGTTGTTTGAATGTCACGGTGCCGGAGATCCTATTTTTTGGAAGGTCGCCGGAGAGGCTGGTGAAGGTGTGATGATGCCTTCTACCAAGATCGTTGTCGGCCCTCAACTTTCTGATACCGATATACAAAAAAAGAAGATTGTTGCATATGTTAAGGCGTATAAAGAAAAATTCAATCGAGAGCCTGGCACCATGGTCGCTTATGGAGCGGATGCAGCATTCATCGTTGTGGAAGCAATAAAGAAAGTGGGACCTGACAGAGAAAAGATAAGAGATGCCATAGAGAATACCAAGAATTATGTGGGCATAAGCGGCATTTACAACATCAGCCCCCAAGACCACAATGGCCTGTCCATGGAAGATATCGTCATGATAAAGGCCACGAAGGGTGGCTGGCAGCTGCTCGATTGAGACAACACAACTGTTACTCTGCTTTCTTTTAATACCAGAAATTAAAGGAGGCAGAGTATGATTGCTCATATGGAATTTTCCCAGCAAATAGCGCAGTATATCGTTACGGGTTTAACTCTCGGTGCCATCTACGCCATTGTCGCTTTGGGGTTTAACATCATTCATAATGCCACCGGAATTGTTAACTTTGCTCAGTGCGAATTTATATCTCTTGGCGGTATGTTTATGTACTCTCTGGTCGTTATTTTTAAGATCAAGTTAATTATCTCTTTTCTCATATCCATGTCCATGGTTGCGCTGATCGGCATGGTGATAGAAATAGGGCCGATTCGACATGCGCGGTCAAAAGAGATCATCGTTCTTATTTTTCTGACCATCGGTCTGTCTGGAGTTCTACGTGGGACAGCACAGGAAATCTGGGGAACAGACAATGTAGGAGTTCCTTCTTTTTCCGGCGACAACCCGATCCATCTCCCGGGAGGAGCAACGATTGTACCTCAACACATCTGGGTGTTTGCGATTACCGTATTGGTTGTATTGGTGTTACACTATTTTTTTAAAAAAACATTAATGGGCAAGGCCATGCGGGCAACCGCAGTCAATCGAAGGGCCGCCGCTCTAGCGGGTATTTCTGTTAATCGTATGATCTTTCTTTCCTTTGCCTTCAGCGGTGCTTTAGGAGCAGTTGCAGGAATGATTATAGCGCCTATTTCTACAACCTCCTATGATACGGGGATCATGTTGGGGTTGAAAGGTTTTGCTGCTGCTATTCTCGGGGGATATGGAAATTTTGCCGGCGCCATACTGGGTGGGATAATTCTAGGTATTCTGGAATCGCTCGGCGCCGGCCTGATTTCATCTCAATACAAGGATGCTATTGCATTTTTCGTTCTTCTTTTGGTTCTCTTTTTGAAGCCTACAGGAATTATGGGGTACGGTGAGGCGGAAAGGGTTTAGCCCGGATTTTTCATGAAAATTTTAACGAAATTGAAAAAAATAGAATGAGCCCCTTTTTGAAACAAAAGGATATCATCTGCTTCAGCATTCTGGCTGTGACGATTATTGCCATTCCACTTTTTTTAGAGAGCAAATATCACTTTATTGTTCTGAATGTGATTGGTCTTAACACGATCGTGGTGGTCGGGCTGAACTTGCTCATCGGGTTTGCCGGACAGATTTCACTGGGTCATGCCGCATTCTATGGCCTGGGATCCTACTTCTCCGGCATACTTACCGTGAACTACGGATTTCCGTTATGGCCGGCAATGCTGCTAGGGATGCTGGCTACAGGGATTGTCGCCTATCTGATCGGATATCCTTCCCTGAAACTCCGGGGACATTATTTGGTGATGGCCACTCTGGGATTCGGGATAATTATCCATATTCTAATGGGGGAATTGGAACATTTCACCGGCGGGCATGACGGTTTGATGGGAATACCGCCACTTGCCATTGGTCGATTTATTTTTGATAATGACATGAATAACTTCTATTTAATCTGGAGCTTTGTCCTGGTTTCCATGGTGACAGCCAGAAATCTTTTAAACTCCAGAGTGGGAAGGGCGTTGCGCGCTATTCATGGTAGTGAAATAGCCGCGAACTCCCTGGGTGTCAATGCTGCCGATTATAAGGTGAAGGTTTTCGTCCTGAGCGCCATGTTTGCATCTGTCTCCGGCAGCCTTTATGCGCATTACATTACATTTATCAGCCCCAGTTCCTACGATTTTTATTATTCCATCCAGGTAGTGACAATGGTTATCGTCGGCGGGATGGGAAGTCTCTGGGGCTCTCTTTTCGGAGCCGGTGTTCTCACTTTAATTTCCGAAGCACTACACATTGCCAAACAATACCATATTATTGCCTATGGCATTTTTTTATGCGTGGTGCTGATCTTTTTACCGGATGGCATCCTGGTCGGTACGTATAATTTCTTTCAAAGGAGAAGGACCCAAAAGTTTATCGTAAAAAAGGATAAACACAAATCCAGTTAAAAAATATTAAATATTTCCAAAAAAACCTTGATTAATTGTTTTAATTTTGTTAGCTGCCTTCGGAACACTGCATGAATCTTTCTTTATCCAGCCATAATTGGCCCGGGCCGTAACCGACATCTGTGCGAGTAAATGTAGCCTCCCACTAATGCGGCCCGGGCTTTTTCTCTTTTATCAGCCGCCGATGGTACTCATCTGAGTCGAGATTCCGGTTGAATTGTCGTAGGTCAGATTGTGTTCGGACGGTTTTTTACGAACAGCTTTGAAAAACATCTCAGACAGCTCTTTGTCAGAGCATCCTTTTCTCAGTCGTGTTTTAATATCTTCCTGGTAATCTGATAAAAGGCATGGTCTCAACCGACCGCTTGCTGATAATCTTAAACGGTTACATGTGTTGCAAAAATGCTGGCTAATCGGGCGGATAAAACCTATTTCGCCTAAAGCCGTCTCAAATTTAAACCGCTCTGCCGGACCATCGTTACTTTTTTTCTCAACAGCTATGAGCTGCCCTAATGGGCTGATACGTCTCTTTATTTCTGGTGCAAGTAAGTGTCGATCCTTTTCAGTCTTATTGCCACCCATTGGCATATATTCGATAAATCGAATGTGAAACGGATAAATAAACGACAGTCTGGCGATATCGATCAATTCGTCCTCATTGACTCCTTTTAGGGGGACGACATTGAGCTTGATGGGGTTAAAGCCCATTTTTTGAGCCAGTTCGATACCTTCCCAGACGTTGTCGAAAAGATCGTGCCCGGTAATTTGAATAAATTTTTCCCGGTATAATGTGTCCACACTGATATTTATTCTTTCAATACCGGTGGCTTTAATTTTTTCAATATTGTCCTTTAATAAAACGCCGTTTGTGGTCAGAGAGATATCGATTAGTCCTTCAATTTCAGTCAATTGCTTGAGGAATTGAAAAACACCTTTTCTAACAAGTGGCTCTCCGCCGGTTATCCGAACCTTTGAAATTCCTAAACGCACACCCACTTTGACAATGCGAAGAATTTCTTCATAGCTCAATATCTCTTTATAGGGAAGTTTGGGAACCAAGTTGTGAGGAGCACAGTATATGCATTTTAGATTGCAACGATCGGTAATGGATATGCGAAGGTAGTTAAGGTTACGGTTATATTTATCTATCAATTTGGTATTCAACAAAATTACAATGTCCTGTTAAATTTTTCTCTATATTCCGGAATCTCTATCATTGGCGGTCTTTCGACCTCTACCATGTGCGAAATGTCCGGCTTATATTCGTCTTTTACAAGATTATACTGGATCATTTCATCATAAATGTCATCTTTAAAATCTACCATACCAAGTTTTCTTTTGCGGTTGATAAATGTCTTTAGAATCGCAAACGACATTTTACCCAGTGCTCGCGTATCTTGGTTTCTGTGAATTCGCTTGTCAAGATCAACCTGCGCGATAACATCAAGACCCCATTTTTCATAAATATCAAGAAGCATGCTGGTCTCAACGCCGTATCCTATGGGGAATGAAATGGTTTCAAATATCTCCCGAAAACCTGCGTATTCTCCGGATAAAGGCTGTAAAATCTGTGTCAGGTCCGGAAAGAAAAGGGAGAACAGGGGTCGGATTAACAGCTCGGTGACCCGGCCACCTCCGGTAGGTCTGATTTTGCTTTTGCCGATGGCAATCGGTCTGTCATAGAAAGCCTTCACATACTTGATATTATCAAAAAGAATAAGGGGAGCTACCAGGGCGTAGGCAAACCGGTGATGTATATTTTTTATGTCCGTATCCAGGTAAACGATGATATCTCCTCTAGTGATATAAAGGGCTTTCCAGAGATTCTCCCCCTTGCCTTTAAAATTTTCCAGGTGCGGCAAGATATCGTTTGCTTCATAGACATCGGCACCGTATGACCGGGCAATTTCTCTGGTTTTGTCTGTAGAACCGGAGTCGATAACCACGATTTCATCTAAAAGCGGATAGCGCATCATCAACTCTGACTTCATCAGCAGAATTTGTTTAGCGATCGTCTTTTCCTCATTTAAAGTCGGCAGGCACAAAGATATGGTTTGTTTTTTTCTTTGTTTTTCAGCAACGAGCTGATGGAGATCTTTAAATTCAGAATAGTGAAACGTATTTTTATCGAGCCAGTTTTTATTCATCACACACACCGTTGTCTATGGCTTTTATGACACCTACAACCTGGGCTATCCCCTTAAACATCGGTTCGATTTCGACTCTGGCATTTTTCTGGTGATGGTTTTCGCCCCGTGTAATCCCTAATGTTACCGCCGGTATCTTGCGAGAAAGGAAAATTGAAAGTTCGGATTCACTCGGTTCACTCACCGGCGTTAAATCCAGTTTTTTCATTACAGACACCACACTTTTTACCAGCGGATGATTGAATTTTAATCTTGCAGCGTGAACATTGCTGATTGTTTTCAGCTTCAATTCGACTTCATATTCGTGACTGATACCCTCCACAATATCTTTAATATTGTTGAAAATTGACTTTACCATTCTATCGGACGTGCTTTGGATTTCAAACCCGAGCGTGGCGTCGTAAGCAATAACGCCATGCTTGTGACCACCGAAAGTTTTCCCCACAATTACCCGTGATCGGGGTTTTTGAGGCAAACGCAGTTGCAGAATCTGGTTTATGACTTCATTAATTATCAGTATTGCATTGGGCTTGAATTTGTACTCCATTCCGTTTGTGGTTGAGATGTTACACTCGACTTCACAGCGGATCATGCCATCGGCATAATAATTCAGTCTTCCGAGTTCGGAACTCTCAATACATACTGCGGCTCTGATGGGCGTATTCCATGTCTTTAGAAGATGCCTGATTCCTCTTAAGTTGCCCTTCCCTAACGATTGAATAGCGCCTGCTATAACGATATCGGATTCAAAACGAAGGTTTAATTTTCGGAAAATTCCGGGTAAAGAAACCAGAATTCCCACACCCACGGAATTGTCCATAATGCCCGGACCGGTTATTGAATTTTCTCCTATGGTATAATAATGATCAACATCTTGTCCGAAAACCGTATCAAGATGGGCGACCACAAAGATCGGCGGCTTTGACTCGGAAGTCCCTCTGATAATTCCGATCGGGTTTCGATAGCCGTCTGTTGTGCACTCGTCTACCTGAAATTCAGACAGTCTTTCCATAAAAACGCTGGTACGGTTTTTTTCCTTGAATGTGGGCGAGGGTATCTGGCCGATCAACACGATGTTGGAGATGATGGTTTCCTTGATGGATTTGATTTCTTCGACAAATCCAGGTAGTTTATCTATATAATCCATAGCGTTATGCATTTTTTATTTAGGTTCTTCACTTGAATCCTTTATTAAAATAGCCTCATAGAGTACACCAATTTACCATCTAAGGTCAATATGTCTTTGTATTATTGCCAAAATCTTGCCTAGGGAAAGCTTCCGACTCTTGCAAGATTCAGCCACCGTATAATCTCAAGTTTCTTACCCTAATTTTGATCGTAACCCATAGCCCGGAACGGCTGGATAATATTTTTTAAAGGCAAAAATTAAAATACCGTTTTCGTCCTAGTCACGGCGCCAGAATTTCGATATAGCTTTTATAATTAGGTGTGAATGATATGCTTTCAATAGGCACCTCCATTGCGCCTAGCCAGAATAAATTGAACTATTTCCTTTTTTTCAAAGAAGCCGGAAATATTTTGCCTTTAAAAAAACAATATCCAGCCTCACCGGGAACCCGGGTGTTGTTGGCGTTCAGGGGGTATTCATGTTCGTTAAACGATACCTGCCCGCGCGTGCCTTGCATGGCAGGCGGGTTGGCGGAGTCGCTTTGTCAGTTCATTGGTTTAGCAGTGGGGGAGACCGCAGCCATCCTGAGCGCAGCGAAGGGTGGAATGCGGAGGGGGAAGGAATGCCCCCGCTGCTAAACCACTTT
>CALANC010000040.1 GCA_937925895.1 uncultured Desulfobacterales bacterium | reverse complement strand
TCGGTCTCCCCGGTTGCAGGGGCTGTTCATCCACCCCTGTAACCGGATTTACAAGGGTACCGAGACCTTCAATCTTGGATTCAAGAAGATCACCCGGTTTGAGAAACACGGCAGGCGTACCGGCCATGATAACCGTACCCGGCAGCAGGGTCATATCCGGGACTTAGGCAGTTAATTTAATAAGTTAAGTTGCCCATTTGTGGCATGGGCGCAAGTAAGCATATAGAATATGTGCATTATCAACAGTCAATATGTCTCCCTTCTCAGACCAAAGCAACTTGGATATGCCTCCCAACAGCTTTGGCAAACTTCTCGAGAGTGGATAAACGGATATCAATAGCATGATTCTCCATTCTGGAAATTACTGATTTAGTGGTTTTGAGTTCACGGGCAATTTGTTCTTGAGTCATTCCAGCTTCCACGCGAGCCTGTTTTAAAAGCACACCTAATTTAAAGGTTTCAAAACGCTCGTCGTAATCCTTCCAGAATGCTGGATCTTTCTCCATCCGTTTATTTTTATATTTTTGTAAGTCGCTCATGGCAACCTCCTTCGTGCGAAATAGTCTTTCTTCCTTTGTTCGGCTATCTTAATTTCTTTTTTCGGCACCTTCTGGGTTTTCTTTGTGAAAGCATGGTCTAAAACAACAAGGTCATTGCCATCAAGAAAGCCGAATAAACGAAAAATGTTATTTCCATACTGGACGCGAACCTCCCAAATAGAGTCAGATGCCTCCAGTTTTTTGAAAAATTTGCGGGGGACAATATCAATACTTTCTACTCTTGAAAAAATTGCCCGGGCTTTAGGAAAAACTCTTCGTGTTGAAGTTGCTTAACATGATGCAAACATCAACGAACCAAGTCTATGAAATTCGTATCCAGTTCAGTTCGTTCTATGTTTGGGCGCGAGACTGCCAGTAACCGGGCTTACGGTGATCGTGGGCAATGGCCGCTATGATGGTTTTATTGCCTCGGATAATGTATGGGATATGGTATGGAAAAACTGGACAATTGACTCGGCGGTACCCACCGGTTCGTTCTCTCCAAAGCAGTGGATCTTCAACGATGCGCTCAAGTACACGGAAGATCTCATCCCGGATGACGTACCCCTAATCCAACTTCTTTGGATTCATACCATTGCGCCGCTTCAAAGAGTTCATGTTCCGCTTCCTCAAGGAACTCAACGATCATGGTTTCAGCCGGCGATCTAAATCGGCAAAAACTTCACCGGCCGGGCGTGACCGTGCCACTCCCCTATCATAGCGGGCAATACGTTCACGGATTTCCATGTCCCAAGCATGCCTTATATCATCTGTCGCTTGAGGTTCGCTCAGTGTTAGAAGTCGATTGACAAGAGTAAGTCTCTGATCTTCCGGTAAACGAATGGCTTCTCGCAATATTTGATCTATTGAATGCATAGCTAAATATATAGCGACGCTGGTTCCATTTGTCATGATTATTATTGCGTGTATAATCGTGTCAGGCTTGACCTCAAATCAGGGTGGAGCGCCCCGATAATGATGGGCATGATCCTGTCTTCAGAATACGCATTTCTTGTTTGTGAACCGCTCTCGGGCATTGTTGGCCTCAAAGAGCTTTACACCTGCGGCCGGGAGGGTATCCTCGGCAATATCGATCAGACCTTTGACGGTCAGGAACTGTACCCGGGTATCGAGGGAAAAGCGGCCCACCTGCCGTATTTTGTCATCAAGGACCATCCGTTCAGCGATGGCGACATAAGGATTGACCATCAAAGGTGTCAGGTTGTCACTTGTTGATTTGGCGTTTTACTCTCTTGGCTTGTTGTGGTTGTTGTTTCCGTCGAGAAGAAAATATTTTACATGAACTACAATTGCTTGAGAGGTATGGCTGCGGTCATAGCCTCGAAGTCTTTATCGTTATGGAGCAAGGATAGATCATTTTCCAAGGCGATTTGGGCGATAAGACAGTCGATTGTGCTGCGGATAGTGATCCCTTTTTTTCTGCAATCAAAGTAGATTCTGGCTGCGTGGGCATACGAAGCAATCGGGTCGTTCGGGTGAAAAAAATATTGCGATTCCAGATAACGCTTCAACTTGCCGTACTCTGTTATGGAACGTGCCCCTTGAAGAACTTCTTGAAATATTTGAGAAGTTATGCCGAACGGCATACTGCTTTCCAACACATTTCGAAACTTGCGGCTGGAATCATTATCCTCGCCTTTCAAAAAGCCGATCAGAGCTGAAGTGTCGACAAGTATCATCTATTTGCCTTCCCGCAAAGCCTTGTGATCATACCCTTCGGCGAATTTGATTTTTCCTGCCAGGTCAAGCAGGTTCAAACGCTTACGGTTTTCGACAAGCTCTTTTAACGCAATATGAATCAGTTCCTTTTTTGTTTTTGCCCCTGTGTATTGAAAGGCCTCGGCAACCAAATCATTATCAAGGTTGATATTTGTTCGCATGTCTACACCTCCCTATACACATCAAAATACACCCAGGGTCTGGCGTTGTCAATCGTCATTTGTTCCTGCTTACATATACGCGATAACTCTATATCTTCCACTGACAGATCTAAGGCCTTCTCTCCCAAGCGCCGAATGATCGCCGAGATGACGGTCTCCATGGTGATCTCATAGATGACTTCCGAGGGATAGATCAGGCACAGTCGAGTGACAATTTCTTCGTGATTCATGCTGCCTCCTATTCTGTGTGGTTTGGAGATACCAAAAAAAAGCCCCATGACCGGGATGGACAAGGGGTTAGGGATGGTTTTCGTGGAGAGCTATGACAGAAAAACCCCTTTTCCTCTTGAAAGAAGACAGAGTTTACTGGACTCTTGATGGGGGGTGTTAAAGGTTAGGATAGATTAGCTTGATACATTGAGGGGATGTATTCATTATCCACAGATTAGTCCTGCTTTTTCAACCAACGGCAAAAGACATAACCAGGTACAAAAATAATTAGGAGATATGGAAGATACTTACCCACAATACTT
>CALANC010000039.1 GCA_937925895.1 uncultured Desulfobacterales bacterium | reverse complement strand
AAAAAATTCCCTAAAATCCCGAAACGTCATGTTCTTAGGGATAACCTCCACTTTTTTAATGAGATGCGCCAGGTCTTTAACCTTGATAGCCTGTAAAATATCTACAAAAAAGTCACCTGCATGGGCGGGAGAGTCTACTTTGCTTTTAACCTGCCGGTCGTATATCGTCCATCTTTGGGCAAGAAGATAAGAGACCGAGCAAACCAAAAGACTGGGCAGGAGCAGTTGATATGAGTCTGTCATTTCACTGACGAATATAATTGTTGAAATCGGCGTATTAGAAACAGCTGTAAAAAAACCCGCCATACCGACCACGACAAAAGCCCCCGGTTCAGTGACAACCGTCGGCCAGATCTGGTGAAATGCTTTTCCCACTGCACCACCCATAGCACCACCGATGACAACCGAAGGACCGAAAACGCCACCGCTTCCGCCGGAGCCTATGGAAAATGATGTGGTAAAAATTTTCCCTATAGCAAGTAAAAATAAAAAGGGGATGGTAAGTTCATTGTCAAGAGCCTTCTGCGCGAAACCGTATCCAAAAGCCAAGGTCTGTGGCAAAAAGAAACCGATTATGCCGGTACAAAGTCCCCCTATTGCCGGTTTTATGTGATTTGGAATTTTAATCTTTTTGAACAGACCTATAACACCATAAAACGATTTAATATATAAGATCCCGGTAGCAACGAGAAAAAAAGCAAGAACAACGTACGGTCCCAACTCAAGAGGATTTCTGAAAATAAAATCAGGCGACTCAAACAAAGATCCCCAGCCGAAGACAAGGCAGAAAAGGCAATAGGCGACGACAGAGGATATTCCTGCCGGAATGACGACATCAGGCTCAATCTCGGGATCCCGGTATAACACCTCGGCAGCAAAAAGTGCCCCGGCCAACGGTGCTCTAAAGATGCTTCCCACACCTGCACCGATTCCGGCGGCCATCATTATTCGGCGTTCCCGGTCCGACAATTTTAAAATCGTGGCAAGAAATGACCCAAAACCGGCTCCAATTTGAGCGATAGGGCCTTCTCTTCCGCCTGATCCCCCCGTTGTGAGTGTTATTGCAGATGCTATGGTTTTAACAATTGGCACTCTGCCACGCATGAATCCACCTTTTCTGTGGTAGGCGTCAATTGCAGCATCCGTACCGTGCCCCTCGGCTTCAGGAGCATAGGTATATACAATCCATCCGCTTAAAAGTCCTCCCATGGCCGGAAGAAAAAGAAGTAACAGGCGGTTGAAGGGAGTATTGGTAGGTTGTAAAAGGTGATGTTCACCGGCTGGTGACGGAGGCCTGAAGCCAGCGGCAAAATCCATAAAATAATGCAACCCGAGTTGGCACAGGTAATGAAAAACAATTGAACCGAGTCCGGCTATTAAACCTATGAGTACAAAATAAAATGTCCATTTGCCTGCATGGGCGAAACGAAAGGATTTCCATTTGCTTGAAGAAGATTTTACGCTTTCTTTTAATCTGCCAATAAGTGTCACAAAATAGCCCGCTTCGCTCGATGATGAATTGGTGGAAAATTCCAAGAAATCCTGGTCGATGTAACATGCCCGGGCTTCAGGCTTTTTCTTCTATTGAGTACCCGACCCATTCAAATCTTTTATGCCTTGCAATACGATATCGAACAGTTCAAGGATATCATTTTCTTCCAAACAAGAAAATGCTATTCTTAAATCTTTTTCTCCCATGGCGATCAATCCAACGCCGTACTTTTCGAGAAGGTGGAGCCTGAGCGTCTCGGAATTTACTGATTTTAACCTGAGACACATAAAATAACCTGAATTGAAAGGATAAACATCCCAAGCGCCTCTGTATTTGGGATTCTCAAGAACTTCTTTAACCCGCATGGCTCTGTTTTTTAATATCTTGAATTTTTGTTCTTTTTCTGCGGCATAATTGTCACTCTGCAAGGACTTTAATACGACAGTCTGTCCCAAGTGAGAAGCATTAGATATGGAACCCCTGATGCTTCCCGCTGTTTTTCTTTCCAAGGCATCATAGATGATCTCATTGTCACCTGTAACGACACCGCCATAAGTGATAAATCCAACTCTTAATCCCCATACAAAGCTCTCCTTCGTCGCCCCGTCGACCTTAATGGCGAGTAATTTTGGATGTCGTTCACAAAGACTTGCAAAGAGAGATTCTTTCATGGTCTGGTCTTCGTAAAACAAGCCGAAATAGGAATCATCAAAAACGGCAAGAACATTTGTTCCCTTGTCGGCTGTTTCCGCAAGGATTTCGGCGATCCGTTCTCCTTCTTTTTGGGTTACTGAATACCCGGAGGGATTATGCGGGAAATTGAGTAGAACAGATATCTTATCTCGTTTTTTTGCTTCGGTTTCTACTTGTTTCTCGAAAGCTTTGAGATTGAATTCCTTATTTTGAAAAAACAAGGTGTAGGTGCTAAGATCAGCTCCCTTTTTAACATTGAGGATCATATTGTAGTTTCCCCACATCATTTCAGGTAAGATTACGACATCTCGGGGATTTAACCACATGTCGGCAAACATGCTGATAGCATGAGTTATACCGCAGGTAACCACCGGAAGGCTGATAGATCTTCCAACCAGAGACGGATTTTTTATAAAGAGGGAGTCACGCCAGGCCTTTCTTAAGGCCGGTATCCCGAAAGAAGGTGCATAGGTTAGCGAGTCTTCAGGTCGAATTTTGCTTAGCGAATCCATCACCGAAGAAAAGTGCATGGTTCTCCCTCTCTCGGTGGCAATCCCTATGGTTGCATTTAACTTATGGGCTTTTTCTCTGGCCTCTGCACTTTGGCTTAAAATCCCTTTAGGGAAAAATAGATTTTTTCCCATATCAGACAACATTTCCATGAGATGGGGATTCCCTTTCTCAATAATCTGATTCAGATCTCGAGCGATTGGATTCATTGGCTTAATCTCCTATGAGGCCGGCGATACTGACCCTTTTTTAAACTTATTAGGCTAGACTATTCTAAATAATTACCGTAACTTTTATATTTTAGATAGGAAAATTGTCAAGTGAAAAGAACTTGAAAATTCGGAGGGATGAAAAAGATTTCAATAATACAGCCCGGGCTTGAGGGATGAAAAAAACCCCGCTCTTCAAATGAGCGGGGTTCAACTGGAGATCAGAAGCAACGTTACCTGTTCCCTCTTTTAGATGCTTTAAGGGGATTGATTTTTGTATTTGAAGCAGAAGAAGATTTAACCACATGAGAAGCAATGTTGCAATCTCCGGTTTTCCACTTCAACGAAGGTTCCGGACATGCAGTACAGTACCATCTGGAAGAGAATTCAGCACTGCGATTGCATCCGTTACACTGCTCTACGATCTCGTGGCAAACCCCACCATTGTAGGAACACCCGTTCGACGTCATAAAAGGGCATTCAGAACCTTGTCTAATCGTTGTACAAACCATTGGAACCACCTCCTTTCATAAAAAAATTAAAAAAAGGCCGAGGATTTGTATTCCCGGCCTTAGCAGACAGGTCACAAAAAAGTTGGCGGAATATAATCAGGCGACATAACCTTGTCAACAAAAAATTAAAGATTTTTTTACAAAACCGCAAAATCTTTTTAATTGAAAAATTGTAAATTTATCTATAACATATAGCTCAATGGTTTCGCAAAAAGTGAAAAAGCGGATTTTTACAACGGATTTAATTAATCATTTCAATGAACAGAAAGCATATAACCCATGGTTATCAGACAAGCTGTTGAGGTTCTTAGAATAGAGGCAGAAGCCATTCTTAAGATCGCCGAGCGTATTGATGAAAGTTTTGTAGAAATGGTGGAGCTCATCTGCCGTTCACAGGGTCGATTAATTATCAGCGGCATCGGCAAATCAGGCCTAGTCGGGCGAAAAATTGTCGCCACGCTTAACAGTACAGGAACCAAATCCCTATTTTTACATCCTGCGGAGGCTCACCATGGAGATTTAGGAATAGTCGGTCCTGATGATATTTTCATGGCCTTGTCCAACAGCGGCGAAACCGATGAGCTCAACTCTCTAATCCCGAGCATTCAGAAAATAGGCTGTAAAGTGATTGCCTTTACCGGAAATAAAACATCCACATTAGCAAAGAACAGCACCATCATAATCGATGTTGCGGTGGAAAAGGAAGCATGCCCTTTAGGTCTCGCTCCTACCACCAGCACGACAGCAATGCTTGCCATGGGAGATGCCCTTGCTGTCGCATTAATCAATAAAAAATGTTTCAATACCACCGATTTTAGAAAGATTCACCCCGGCGGAGCGCTCGGGCAGCGACTTTCCAGCAGAGTAGAAGATATTATGTTAACCAGTGAGTCGGTCCCTTATATTAATGAAGAAGCTACCATGGAAGATGCCGTGGAAGAAATTAACCGTCGTGGGTTTGGTGTAACTTTCGTTATAAATGCTAAACAGATTCTTGTGGGCATCATAACGGATGGTGACTTAAGGCGTCTGATTGGAAAGAAGAAATCGATTTTTGAGATACCCGTGAAAGACGTCATGACAAAAAATCCCCGAAGAGTCAGCCCGGGTTCTCCAGTTTATGACGCCCTAAATATGATGGAGCAATATCAGATAACCGTTCTTCCAGTCATAGATTCTGCAGGTAAAGTGTTGGGGATTTTACACCTGCACGATATTTTAGGAAAAGGCGAATTTAAATTTAATGGGAACTTAAGTTGAGGGCTTTCCATTAGGCGTTGTAAAGGTCTCATCAACATATCATTATCAGGAAAAATGTTGAGAGGGTATAATGTATTTCGATCATATTGACACGACAATTATGATACTCGGGGAAAGAAAAATACCATCCCCGATAAAAAGAGGCGAAAAGGAGTCATTGAGTGGTATTTTTGTATCTGACTCAGACAAGGTTTTAATAGACGTAAGGTTAAATAAC
>CALANC010000038.1 GCA_937925895.1 uncultured Desulfobacterales bacterium | reverse complement strand
AGATAAAGGGCAAAGATGAAGAATTGGAACTGTTTTATATTTGTTATCATCAGACAGCCTTTTCCCAATTTTTAATCGATAATAACTCAAGAAGTAACATCATTTAATACGGAAGGCAAGAAGAGTTTGGTCATCCATGATGTCTGTACCTTCTGAAAAAGATTTTGCTTCGCGAGTTATTAGCTGTGCCAACTGTGAAATAGATAATGTCGCATTCTTTCGCAAAAGTTCTTCGAAACGCTCCTGACCATACATGTTACCTTCAATATCCTGGTTTTCGGTTATTCCATCGGAAACAATGAGGATGCCATCTTCAGATCGCAAAGCAACCCGTGCTCTTTGGATATCAATCGCTTCTTCAATCCCCAGAATCATACACCTCGCCTGATCAAGTTGTTCGTTTATGCCGTCATTAGTTCCATGTAAAATCCAGGGTTCCGGCTGATGGCCGCAATTGATATACTCGAGTTGCCCTGTTTTACCATTAAGGATCGCCAGAAAAACTGCTGCGAAATATCCGGAGGGTGTTGTAAAGTAAATATTTCGATTGAGTTGCTGTGCGAGATTTTCGAGGCTGAACGATGTCTCAAGCCAGTCCTGAAAAGTTGCCTTAATTACCGCTGTAACAAGGGCAGCCGCCATTCCATGTCCACATGCATCAGCGAAGATAATCACAATTCGGTCGTCATCCAGAGACTTAATGTCAAAATAATCGCCCCCAATTTCATCAGCTGGCAGATAACTGCTTTCCCAGTCAATCAATTGGCACATCGGCATTTTTAAGGTGTCTGGCAAGAAGCACTGTTGAATCGTTTGTGCCCGTTTTATGTCAGCCTGAATACGTGAGGCATAAAGCTTAAGCTGACTATTCGTCCGAGAAAGCTGATAGGCCTTTTCTTCATTGTCATATTCCACACTTCCAACAACCATTAAGAACAGATAAACCATTCCGTACAGAGCCAGAGAGGCGATCAATAGCAATAATAAAATGACCCATTGCCTGTACCAACCTGCGAGCAGGACTGAAGGCACCAAAACCACCGTCGCCGCAACCAATCCGTAACGAGGGGCCATATGAAAAAGAACGCGGTGATCACGAAAGCTTTTATTGCGCTGTTCGAACCAGTGAACAAGATGGCTATATCTCAGGGTGCAATAGCTGTATTTTACAAAAAGAACAGTGTCTTGAAGAGTTACATTGGCGCAGGAAAAATGAATATGTCGTCCGTTCACCAATCCGGCCGAAACGGCTTTTCGAGATTTTTTCCCACGAAAGCGAAGAGCTTTTTCTCGACCCTTAATGAACACAAATAAGTCTTGAATCTGGTTCATCTCAAGACGGGGGTCAAGACACAGTTTTTGAATACCCAGTGAAACCAAATATTCCCATAGAATACGAAACCGGGCCAAGATTTTGTGATCCTCAACTGCCCCAATCCATAGCCTTTTCATATTCGCATCAGAATCAAGGTCGACCCAGATTTCATCCTGATTTTTTTTAATTGCCAAGGGACCCGCCTCATATTCGACCCATTTGGCAAAATCACATACTTCTTGCCACAGATCATCCCGCCTGATCTTCAGTGATATGTACTTGTTGTACAAGCTGTCTAAAGGATTAAGATGGACTTCGGAGTCACTTTGTTTGTTTATGTTTTCCTGAATATGTCTCATACGATCCTATTCTAAAGCAAAAATATCCTATTCTACGCTATGTCCCTCATTGATGTTCTATTTTTTGAGATTAACTCCGCAAAGATAATAGGCTTACTACTCTAGCATCGTAGTTGCTTTGATATTGCTCTCCTGATTGCTGCTTGGGCATGCCCCATTTGCATATCTGTCATAATTTCTTTGTTTGACAAAAGGCGTTATGATTAAAGCCCAGAATCTATTGTCTTTTTTCTCCTGATATGCAGGCACACCTATATTTATAGAAAGCTGGTGTACATTCAGGACCAATGTTCTGTGAAACCAGTCCCACCAACTAAATATTACAGAGTAATTCGAATTTGTTTCTTTCCTGGCAGTACTATGGTGAATGCCATGCATTCTTGGGGTCACAATTATCTTATTTAATAAACCCTCCATCTTTAAAGGCAAACGAATGTTGGAATGATGGAACATTGTTCCACAAGTAAACATTGCTTCGTAAATAAAATAGGTCAATGGACTGATACCTAATAATAAAACCTGAACAGCCCTAAAGGGGGCCGAATAGGCGATCTCGACGAAATGGAATCTGAAAGATGTTGACACATCCAAATCGGGATCAATATGGTGTATATTATGAAATCTCCAAAACAAAAGAAGATTGTGATTGAGCCAATGCCAATAATAAAAGGTGAGGTCCAGAAGTAAAACTCCGAGGAGTGTTTGGCCCCATTTTGGCAAGGGGACCATAACGGTTGCCCCAAATCCTTGATTGACAGTCCACTGAGAGGTTTTAAATGCCACATTTCTGATAATCAAGGAACCGACCAGGAAAACTAGGCCTGTGAATAACAGATTAAGAAAAAAACGCGGAATAAACTTATATTTCCTTTTTCTAAGTGGAAAAATATTTTCAGAAATCAGTAATATAAGAAAAATAGATAGCAAAACAATAGAAGTAATTTTTCCCATTGTAACCTAAACCTATAACTCACTATGTTAGGAACAAATTTGGCTTTATAGCCGTTATTTTCTGATTTTAATACCACCAGTAAGACTGGTGGATGGAAATAACCGACAAAGTCGGGCAGGCGAAGCCTGACCCCGGCAATGCCACCAGTTTTAACTGGTGGATATTTACTCTACTACAAACCTATTTTTATTCAAGAACTTTACGGACTTTTCTTCTACTCTCAATTCTTTGATTTTTAAGGTCTCCGTTCAAGTATCTGTTTTCCTTTTGGTGCAAAGCAGTCGTAGCCTTAAATCCATTTATGCGGTCTTATGCAAGGAGAAAATTTTGAAAATCACAGGCTAATTCATAGCCACCTGCCAACATGTAATTGCTCTATGGCACTTCTCAGGACAGGATCGACATTTGTATATATTTTGTTTGTCAGAAGTGGGGAGGAATGCTCTAGTAAGCGTTGCGTGACGGCGGTTGAAACTCCATTCTGAGCCAGCAATGAGCAGAACGTTTTGCGAAGGTCATGAAATTTCAAATCAGGCAATTCGGCCTTTCCACAAATCTTACGCCATTGCCGATAGCCAAATTTGGTACGGAACAATTTCTCCTGCCCAACCTCTAAGGTGTAGACATATTTTGATAGCTCAGACATCACTTCTGCTGATACGGGGCGAGAGGCCATACATTTTTTGCTTTTCTTGCTTCTGGTACAGATACAGTTTTTCTCGAAATCAATATCACTGATTCTCAATGAGTCGATATCACCTCGTCTTAATCCTGTTCCCAGAGCCAATATAATACGAATCTTTATAGCCGGATATGATTCAGCGGCTTTCAAAAGATTTATTATTTGAACATCATTGAGCGACTTAACCGGCTGCTCTTCTACTTTTAATTCCTTGAGCTTGAGATTACCATTCAAATATCTTTGTTCTCTGCACCAGATCACAAAAGTTTTGATATTTCTGATATCTTTATTGAGTGTAGGACGTTTTATCTCTGTCCCTCTTTCGAGTATGAATTTGTCAATGACATTTTGGGTGATTTGTTTTGAACTGCATTTTCCAACGATACGCTCAAAATTTCGGAGCGAAAGGGCATGTTCATAAAGTGTCCCCTCTGTGACTCCCTGCACTTTCTTTGCCTCACGATATTCATCAAGCATTTGTTGCCAATCGGCAGTTACTATACCTGTAAAGACGTCGGAATTCAACTGAGCGTATTTGATCTGCTTGAAGTGTTCAGCTAGTCCTTTCGTCGGCAAAGCTTTTGCTTTGCGCTTGCCGCTTTCATACCAACCCACCCAAAAGCCCTTGATATTTTTCCGCTTGTAGATCCAAACTTTATTCATACCATAGATTATATCGTAAATATATGGGGGTAAATCAAGATGGAAAAGAAGTCGAATCTGGTGACAAAATGGAGACAT
>CALANC010000037.1 GCA_937925895.1 uncultured Desulfobacterales bacterium | reverse complement strand
AACCTCCGTGATTAAATAATAAGATGATTGGAAACCGGTCTTTTTGTATGCCGGTTATTTTCCGGTTTACTTATAACCAAATCATTTTTTCCGGGCAAGAATTATTTGTTCTATTTTTTCGATATCCTCCGGCAAATCCACACTCAGGGAGTCGAAGGCTGTTACCACAACCTTTATTCTAAACCCATGTTCAAGCACACGCAACTGTTCCAGTTTTTCTATTTTTTCCAGTTTCCCTGCCGGAAGACTTCTGTACACATCTAAAAAACTTTTTTTATATGCGTAGAAACCCAGATGTTTGAATGTATCATAGCTTTCTGGTTCATTGTAGCCGCATGGAATTGCTGACCTTGAAAAATAGAGTGCAAATCCTTTTTCGTCAAAAGTCACTTTCACATTCTTTGGATTGGCTATATCTCTCTCATTAATCATCCCGTAGGCAAGTGTGCTCATTCCAAGATCCGGATCAGAAAAAAAGGGGCTTACCAGTTCATCGAGGCAGCGCGGGTCAAAAAGGGGTTGATCACCCTGGATATTTACCAGAATGTCATCAGGAAGCAGTTTCATCAGCTCTGCCGTCTCCCCAACTCTATCCGAACCCGTCCTGTTTTCCGGGGAAGTCATAACCGCCTTTCCACCAAATTTTTCTACCGTCTCAACAATGCGATGGTCGTCTGTAGCAACAACCACATTCGCCATGCTGCCGGCTGCTTTTGCCAACTCATATACCCTCTGTATCATGGGCTTTCCCGCAATCAGTTTAAGCGGTTTGCCACGAAGTCTGGATGAACCGTATCGGGACGGGATAACTGCGATAATATTCATTGCTTTTTCTCTCAAAACAGAAGCAGATCTGCGGAAATGCCCAAAATACATATTATAATCACTTATCCATTTCAACATCAAAATGACGGAAAATTACAGCACCTTTTCAATAAGCCGGCAGGCCATGTCTGTGCCGCCTTGCCGTTCTCTTATATAAGCTAAACCTTTTTCGATTATTTTGCTGCGGGATGGGGGGTTACTAAGATCATATAAAATCATTTTTGCAGCTTCCTGCCAGGATGATGCCTGCCGTGCCAAACCTAAATTAAAAATCTCTTCTCCCACCCATAAAAAATTGTCCCAGAAAGGTCCTGTTATCGGAACGATACCACAGGAGATTGCTTCGAGGAAGTTCTGCCCGCCAAGGGGTTTTAGGCTGCCACCCACGAAGGTAGATGTCGCGAGGCTGTAAGCAGAAGTCAACTCTCCAAATTTATCCCATAAGACAACTGTACCTTTTGACACCCTCGTTTTAACTTTAGATCTCAGCTCCCACCGATGCCCTTTATTTCTAAGAATTCCCTCCCAAGCTTTTATCCTTTGTTTGTGTCTCGGGAAAAGTCCGATGACTGCCGAGGTGTATTTTGCTTTGATATGGGCGACAATTCGTTCAACGTCTTTTTCCTCTTTCTGCCGAATTGAAGCCAAAACTACAAAAGGTGAACTACTTTCTACAATATCGCCCAAAGAGGTGGCGCTATGCTCGGGGACGGTATTGAATCTTAGCCTGTCAAATTTAATATTTGGCATGGTACCGATTAGGGATGAAGGAAAAAGCCGTCTGAATCTTCCTGCATCATTTTCAGTTATTGCAAGGATATTGTCCGGAGCCAGGTGGTTCCATAGCCATGGAAGCTTCATATAATTATTAAGACTCTTTTCAGTGATCCTGCCATTAACGACAAATATTTTACTGCCATATTCTTTGAGAGTCTTCATAAGAGCCGGCCAAAGTTCAGCTTCAAGAAGAATCATGGCTTCAGGGCCGACGTTTTTTACAGCTTCCTTCATGATGAAAGGACTGTCAAACGGGAAATAGGCAGCAGTAGCTAAGATGTTGCTGTCTTTGGCGCGAATATCCTTTATGGATGATTCCAGTATTTCCTTTCCTTGAGTAGTATTGGTTGTTAAAAGCACTTTGATTGGGCGAGAGGGATTTATTTTGTCCAGTATCTCTCTTACAAGATAAGATTCCCCTACTGAAGCCGCCTGTATCCATATATCAGCAGAAGGAAGTTTTTCACCTGATATGCGCTGGGACCAATCAGCTGAAAAACGTTTGTTACATTTTAGTATGGGCAGAGCCGCTCTCCAAGCCAAGCTGTAAAGTTTGTAGGCGGTTTTTATTTTTAAGTCCTTTTCCATACCTCACGTCTTGCCTTCTTTTCCTGGAAGAAACTCCCACTATTAATGATTCCAAGTATACATCGATCAGGTACTTTTTCAATATTAATTATTCCATCTACCCGCCGACAATTTGACATTAAGTTTGAAATTTTGCTAATCTAGCAAGCGTAAAGTTTATCCCGTCAATTGCAAGTTTTACCTTATTGGTATAATAACGACACAGGTTGATTATGGAAAGACTAATCAAAGATATCCAGATCCATGTTCCGTTTACCATGCTTTATGATGCCTATTTAGACCTGTTTATTAACAAAAAATTCAACCCTGAAATATATTTTAACGCCGATGCGTTGGAGAACTACACCATCTCTGATTTTGAATTTGTAGCAAGCCGGCTTCTCAAACATGGCATACACACTACGATGCATGGACCTTTCATGGATCTGTCTCCTGGATCTTCAGATCCGGCGATAAGGGAATTAACCCGGCATCGTTTTGAGCAACTGCTTAACCTGATTCCTATTTTCAAACCAAAAACAATCGTCTTCCACCTCGGTTATGATTGGAAAAGGTATTGGCCAATAAGGGAATCCTGGTTAGAAGCCAGTTTAGAAATATGGACATGGCTCGGTGAAAGAATAAAGGATGAGGGAAGAAAACTGGTTCTGGAAAACGTCTATGAGCATTCTCCTGAAGATATTTTGATATTATTCGAAAATCTCAGGAATCAGGATGTTGGATTCTGTTTGGATGTCGGACACATGACCGTATTCGGCCGCTCTCCGGTAGAAAAATGGCTGGACACCCTTGGACCCTATCTCAAACAACTTCACCTTCACGATAATTTTGGCGACCGGGACGATCACCTGGCCTTAGGTACCGGCAGCATTGACTTCCCGAAACTCTTCAGCCTGTTGGATCGCCGAAAGCAAAAACCGGTTGCCGTCACAATCGAACCTCACAGAGAGCAAGATCTATATCCCAGCCTGGAGTATCTGAAAAAGATCTGGCCGTGGTAATATAGCAATTCTCAACATAACGTTTAACGCTGACCTTAGCCTTTTATCTCATTTATTTTTTCGGTTAGCTCCGGAATAAAATCCAAGATATCATCTACAACGCCGACATCGGCCATCTGAAATATAGGCGCTTTGGGATTCTTATTTACTGCTATCATAAAAGGCGCCCCTTTGATGCCGCCCAAATGCTGAAATGTTCCACTGATGCCCAACGCCAGGTAAACTTTTGGTTTAACCGTCTGGCCGGAAGTCCCCACCTGCCGGGATTTCTCCAGCCATTTTGCATCCACAATCGGTCTGGAGCAGGAAACATCTCCACCCATTGCTTCAGCCAGGTCAAATATAATCTCCATATTTTCTTCATCTTCAATCCCTCTGCCCACCGACACAAGGATATCAGATTTTGTAATATCGACATCGCCGACTTCGGCTTCAACAATTTCTATAAAACGGCGGTTACCTGCAGGAAGATCGCCTTCAATGGCTTCCGCAGATTTATCGATGACGGTACCCTTTGCGTTCTTGCTTTCATCTGCCTTGAAAGATCCCGGGCGGACAGTGATCACAGCTCCTGCTGTAATATCACAACTGACGTGGGTGCTCACCTGCCCGCTGTGTTCCTCTCGAACAGCTTTGAGATTGCCGTCTTCAATTCCATCAAAATCTACAGCATCCGGAAGATAAGCGGCATCGAGTTTTATGGATAACCCGGGGGCAAGATCCATTCCAAAATGTTCGTGGGGTACCAGGACAATTCCCCCTGTCGGCAGAATGCGGACCAACGGCTCGCGAAGGACTTCAGCATTAATGTGTTCAAGGGCGTCATGATCAATCTTCCACACCTCGGTATAAGTGGAAGCAACGTCATTACACACCGCATCCAGTCTCTCACCGGCGCCGGCGACTACGGCCGTTACCCCAGCTCCCGGATCCAATTTCCTTGCCGCTGAGATCATCTCGAAAGCCGTATCGTCTACTACCCCGTCCTTGTGAATCACATATACAAAAATCTGTCGTGCCATTATTTGATCCCCCCTTTGGCTTTCAAAAGTTCAACCAATTTGTCAATGATCTCGTCTGTGCTCCCTTCGAGAATCTCAGCACCATCTCCAAGTTCCGGCACAAAATAATCTAAACGTTTCATCCTGGCACCGGATTCACCCACCGACGCGGGGTCGATGTCGATATCGCCCGCTCCATGAACAGGAATTTCCATGGAAGCCACTTTCCTGATTCCACGAATACCCACATATCGCGGTTCGTTGATACCGGTCTGGATCGAAAGAACACATGGTAAATCGATCTCATTCATTTCCTGATTTCCTCCGGCAATTTCGCGCCCCACTTTAATCTTTCGGTCATCTATCACTTCTATAATGTTAACCAAGGATGCATAAGCCCAGTCGAGCATTGCCGCCAGCATACCGCCAACTTGGCCGGCGCCGTCATCAGCCTGTGCTCCTGTCAGTATCAAATCGTATTTTCCTTTGTCGACCTCGGCTTTTAAAATTTTCGCTATCCCTTTCCCATCAGATCCTTCAAAAGCGTCATCCGAAAGAAGGATGCCTTTATCAGCACCCATGGCCATCTCTCTTCTCAGCACCTCTTCGGCTTCCTCGTCGCCAACGGAAACAACCGTAACACTGCCGCCGACTTTGTCTCTGATCTGGATGGCTTCTTCAACGGCATAGTTGTCCCACTCATTGACAGAATATACGAGATCGTCTCTCTCGATATCCGTACCGTCCCTGTTAATCTCAATCTCATTTTCCGCTGGATCAGGAACCCTTTTGATACACACCAAAATTTCCATACGCCTCCTCCAACATAAGCTAGTGTTTTATACCATATGCCTAACCATCAACTCGACAAGATCAATGGCTTCCATTTTTCCTTCCAAGCCG
>CALANC010000036.1 GCA_937925895.1 uncultured Desulfobacterales bacterium | reverse complement strand
ACCCCGGTTGCCAACTGTTATCGGACGGGCAACCATCTGGGAATTCAGCCGCATGCTTTTAAGGACATGCTTGACTTTTTTCAAGAAGATATTGAAGAAATCACAGGTATACTGGTAGAGCCGCAATTTAATAAGGTTGGCGCCGATATTCTTTTTATTACCCCCTCCGGGGATGTGTTTGCGGATCCTGGTACCTACACCTGTATGGGCTATATGATGCTTTTCCATTTTCTAAAGGAAAAGTATGGTTTTGATGTTACCTGGAGCACCTATGCTTCCGAAGGAGGCAATTTTGGCTCTTTCACGTCGCATGAAATGATGAAGCGCTTGAATTCAAAAATGTACGCGGAAGCCAAACGCCTGGGTGTCAAATGGATACTGGGCGGGGAGTGCGGTCATATGTGGCGGGTTATCAACCAGTACATGGATACAATGAACGGTCCTGCCGATTTTCTGGAAGAACCGGTATCACCC
This sequence comes from uncultured Desulfobacterales bacterium, assembly GCA_937925895.1. GTDB lineage: Bacteria > Desulfobacterota > Desulfobacteria > Desulfobacterales > UBA11574 > CALANC01. The sequence goes on along the minus strand of CALANC010000036.1, from coordinate 2,580 downwards.
ATCACGGGAACCAAATTCGAGAATGCCAAATCTACAAAAATGGTGCATATTACAGAATTTACCGCGGACCTGATTAAACACGGCAAGCTTGATCTTGATAAGTCACGCAACGACAACCTCAAAGTGACATTTCATGACTCCTGCAATCCCTCGAGAGGCATGGGACTGCTGGACGAGCCCAGGTATGTCATCCAGAATGTCTGTAATACCTTTTATGAAATGCCTGAAAACACCATCCGGGAGCAGACATTCTGTTGCGGCAGCGGCTCAGGGCTCAATGCCGGAGAAGATATGGAACTGAGAATGGCAGGCGGGTTGCCCAGGGCCAACGCAGTAAAATATGTTCATGAGAACAAAGGTGTCAACACCCTGGCCACCATTTGTGCAATAGACCGTGCTGCCTTGCCGGATCTTATGTCTTACTGGGTTCCGGAGGTAGAGGTTTACGGTGTGCACGAGATGGTAGGAAATGCCCTGATTTTGCCAGGTGAACCAAAGAGAGAGACAGACCTGCGCGGCGAACCGCTGCCGGGAATGGAGGCTGCAGATGAGTGATAAGAAATTGATCATAGCGGGCATTGTTATTTTTGTTGCTTTGATCGCTTTTCCGTTCTGGTTCAACATGGGCAAAGCTGCACCAGCACCTGAGCTCAAACTTACCGAGCATGCCAAAACAGCCAATGATGGCAAGTGCGTCATGCCGGTGGACTATATGAAAGCAGAACACATGCAACTGCTGGATGTGTGGCGGCATTCGGTTGTAAGAAATGCGGAGAGAACGTTCGTCAATACAAGCGGAAAGGAATTTAATATGAGCCTCTCCAACACCTGCCTGGATTGTCATTCGAATAAAGCAGATTTTTGTGACAGGTGTCACAACTATGCGTCGGTAAGACCATACTGCTGGGATTGCCATATCGATAACCCGAAGGAGACAGAATAATGGAAGACAGCAGAAGACGCTTTCTAATGCTGGCCGGTATTTCGGCGGTGGGCTTAACTGCTAAACCGGTATTGGATGCATTTGCCGCGGAGCAAAAGCAACATCCAACAATCGGTCTAAAAAAGGCTAAAGACGCGCTGACTGCGAAACAGTGGGGAATGGTAATCGACACAAGAAATTTCCACTCTGCTGAAGATCTTGAACCTATCATTGAAGCCTGTCACAAAACGCACAATGTTCCATCCATAGAAAATGAGCACCATGAAGTTAAATGGATTTGGGAAGAACATTTTCACAATGCCTTCCCAGGCCTGGCACAGAAGTATCAGGATGAAAGAACGGAACATGCCCCATTTCTGGCACTTTGTAACCATTGCGAAAACCCGCCGTGCTGCCGGGTTTGCCCTACCAAGGCAACCTTTAAACGAGAATCAGACGGGATTGTTCTGATGGACTTTCATCGGTGCATCGGCTGCCGTTTCTGTATGGCAGCCTGTCCATACGGCTCGAGGAGTTTTAACTTTAGAGACCCTCGGCCATTTATCGAGGAAACCAACAAATCTTTTCCAACTCGGATGAAGGGCGTCGTTGAAAAATGTAATTTCTGTGCCGAACGCCTGGCCGTTGGAAAACAGCCGGCTTGCGCAGAGGCTTCCGACGGCGCCATCGTCTTTGGCGATCTTTACGATCCGGCGTCGGAAGTAAGAGAGCTTTTAAGAACCAACTACACCATTCGCCGTAAACAGGGTCTCGGAACAGAGCCCGCTGTTTACTATATCGTATGAGGTGACTATGCTTGAACTAGCAATAAAAGGAAGCAAGAAATATTATGCATGGGTGGCCTTCTTGATGGCTGTCATTGGTATCGGCTTTCTCGTATACCTGAAACAACTGTCTTTTGGTCTGGGAATAACCGGTCTAAGCAGGGATGTTTCCTGGGGTTTTTATATCGCCAATTTTACTTTTCTCGTCGGCGTGGCTGCCGGAGGCGTTATGGTTGTGTTGCCCTACTACCTGCATGACTACAAGGCTTTTGGCCGAATCACCATCCTTGGTGAATTCCTGGCCATCGCCGCTCTTGTCATGTGTATCACGTTTGTTGTGGTGGATTTAGGGCAGCCCATGCGCGTGTTTAACACCCTGTTGTATCCCTCCCCGGGATCCATTCTTTTTTGGGATATTGTTGTTCTGCAGGGATACCTGTTTTTGAATCTTGTTATCGGCTGGAATGTCCTGGAGGCTGAAAGAAATGGAACCCACTATCAGGCCTGGGTAAAACCGCTGATTTTTCTTTCAATCCCCTGGGCCGTCAGCATTCATACGGTAACGGCTTTCCTTTATGCGGGACTTCCCGGAAGAGGGTTTTGGATGACGGCCATTATGGCTCCCAGATTCTTGTCCTCGGCGTTTGCTGCAGGGCCGGCATTGTTGATTCTTCTCAGCCTGTTCATTCGTCGTGTTACCAAGTTTGATCCGGGAAGAGAGCAGATTCAGTCTTTGGCCAAGATTGTCGCCTATGCCATATGTATCAATGTTTTCTTCTTTTTGTGCGAAGTGTTTACGGCTTTTTACAGCAATATTCCGGAACATATGGACCACATCAAGTATCTGTTTGCCGGCCTGCATGGTAAAGACTC
>CALANC010000035.1 GCA_937925895.1 uncultured Desulfobacterales bacterium | reverse complement strand
GAAAACTTATTCTCGTTAGTTGTGCTTTTGCATTCTTCAGCTTGTAAAAAATCCAATCTCCTGATCTATCGGGCAATTTAAAATTACCTTTAAGCATAACCTTTTTATCCCGGCAGAGTAGTCGCAGTTCGCCCTTACCCTTTTTTTCCTTGAACCGAAAATCGATAAACAGATTATTGTCTTTTTGGGCCATTTTATCGATGAGCATGTCACCCTGTAACTGTTCGCCGGCAAACATTCCCGGTGATGTTCGAGAGAACTTGTACACCTTGTCAAAATTGGACTTCCAGATACCGGGAATTTCACACAAAAGGCTCTCTGAATGCGATACCGGTGGTTTGAAAACAGATTGGCCCAAACCGTTATAAATTGGACCGTTACTACACTGATGATCGGCTACCACAAAAAGCCAGTCTTTTAGATTCTCGCCGTCCAACCTGACCGGTATATAGGGAGAGACGTATTTGCCCCTGGGGAAATTGGCTTTCCAGTCCTTTAAATCTCCCTTTTCCGGCATAAATCTATAGGATTTAAACCGTTTTGTATCAATAGCCACCATTTGGGGACCGAGATTATTGTTGGGATCATCCACTTGCATCGTTATCTGAAAGACCTGATTGTTTAATTTTTTAAACTGGATGTCCGATATTCTAGGATCGTCTTTAGAATTTCCATCGACCGGAAGAATAACGGGGACTTCATTGTCAACACCTTCTTTAATTTGAACCTGCAGCGGAAAGTAAATATACTTCTCACTGTAGACGTGTATACCCCAAGCGCCTCCAGACGGCAGCGGTATTTTAAAGGCACCGTCGGATCCAATTGCCCCTCCCATGAGGAATGCGTTGTTGTGAAGCTCTCCTTTTTCCAAGGCAACGACGCCACTGGCCACGATCATACCATCGGATGTCGTTACTTTTCCCGAAACAAAAGTTTGAGCCCGGACCAACGAGATCGACATCAAACCCACAAAGAAAAAAGCGAATATAAAACAAATTACCGGAATCTTTTTCTGCAGACTACACATTTCCCAAGAATTTCCTTTTTTCTTTATTCCCTAATTGAGCGAAAGTCGAGGATGCCCCAGGTTCAAGGCGTCGAGGGTGAAGCCGTAGTAAGCTACTGCGAACCCTTGACAACGCCGAAGATGGGGTATCATCGGCTTTCCCGCAGGGTAAACAAAATCAAGATAAAATAACAGCAATCATATTTCACTGATGGTGGAGATATTAAAATGGCCTAGAATTATCAAAAAACTTATTGGAATAAATAAATTATCACCGTTCTTGGTTTTGTTTACGCTCAATTTAGGTTATAGTGTTTTCAGATACGCCGTCAGCCTTTCTACCTGCTCTTCAGATAAATGCCCGAACGGCGGCATTTTGCTAAATGGGGTGTTCAGCTGCTTGCGGAAATTTTCTTCAGACACTTTAAGCCCACTCACTTGAAATTTATCCCGCTTGAAAACCTCTTTCAACCCCGGACCGATTTTCGTTTGAGTACTGTCTGTGAAATGACAGACTGAACAGTTCTGTTCGAAGACCGCAGCTCCTTTTGCCGCCAATCCTGCAGGAACCTCATCGACCGGTGATTTTTTACCGTATACCAACTCTCCGCCGAAATATCCCAAACCGACCACGGTCAGCAAACACAGAAAGTAAAGTGCCAAGAGGCTCATAGAGTAGGTCTTTCTCGAAGCACCAAAAATGACTGTAAAAAGCAAAAAAACCAAAAGCACGCCGGCAAGGACAAGCTTTGCTTTGATAGGAAACAACATGGATCCGCCATAGTAATGCTGCCAGTCCATAAACCCCAGTCCCGCTGTCGGTAACAGCCCGATTAACCCTAAAACAGCACAGTGGCGGGCCGTGTGAATCAGCGTCATTGAGCGGAAAAGCAGGGCGACTAGCGCGAATAAAAAGGCGCCGATGACCATTCCGACGGGCAAGTGAGTGACTGCTGGATGTAGCGGGTGGGTGTATCCGATTTTCGCCAGGATCTGATAGAAAGATTCAATCATTTTCGGGCACCTTTTTCTCAGAAAGATGGGTCAAAATGTTATCCTTCCCTTATTTGATTAACTCATTTCAGTCCTAGAAGTCAATTTGTTTTCTGCCCTTCAATTTGTGCTACTCAAGGTGTATCCCGGATTTTTCATGAAATATTCGGGCTATATTTCTGCGATCACTAGGGTGATGTTGTCATCGCCACCGTCGTCCAGTGCCGCCTGGATCAGGTTTTGGGCTTTGGTTTTGAGGTTGATTTCGGCATTGAGGTGGAAAAGTAACGTTTCGTTGGATATCGTTTTGTGTAGTCCGTCAGTGGAAAGGATAAGGATGTCTTTATCTTGAACCTCCAGTCGACCGGTTTCCGGTTCACAGATTCCGCACCCTACGCATTGGTCAAGCACATGACGCGAATAATGGGTCGAGACCTGTTCGGGTAAAATTTCACCTTCTTCAACCAAAAACCTGGCAAAGGTCTGATCCTCGGTCACCTGAATGAGTTGCCGTTCACGCAAGACATACAGACGGCTGTCTCCCACATGAACCCAATCAGCACACCCGTCACGCAGCAGAACCAAAACAAGCGTGCTTCCCATCCCCCTAAGATCGGGATTTTTTTCAGCTTCACGCTTAATTGCACGATCTATATCTATTACACGATTTTCAAGGAATCGTTGTTCTTCATTTTTTGGTATATGGTTTATTCCTGCCAGTTCTCCTCTTATGATTTCGGCGGCATAATCGCCGGCGACCTCGCCGCCTAGTCCGTCGGCAACTGCCAACAGCATGGAGTCGTCAGATAGTTCTTTAATTAGATATCGATCTTCGTTAACCTTTCTGACCCGTCCGATGTGAGTTGCCGCAAAGATGTTCACTTTTCCGCTAATTTGATTGGTAATCCCTTCTTCTGCGTTCACCTGCGTTTCACCTTAATTCTTTCTTCTTGGATTTTAAGAAAAAAAGTCTTCCGTTTTAAAACCAACGCCCAATTCGTTTACTTTGAGTCTGAATTCCTCTAACAGCCGTTTAAGTTCCTGCTGATGTGAATCGTTATATTCCAGAAAAAGGGTGGTCATATTTGGCTTTGAAGGATCTATTGGCTCAGGTTCTCGCTCAACTCTCCCGGCCAGTGGCTTCAGATCCTCCAGCGCCGAACTCATATTGGGATACCTTTGTGCCGGATCTCGACGACAAGCCGTGAGGATAAACTTTCGCAACAGCTCAGGTAAATTCGGCACCTTTACAGTCGGATCGGGAATGTCTTGGTTGCGATGCAATTTCATCAGCGCACTGGCGTTTTCTTCCGGATAGGGCCGTTCACCAACGACCATTTCATAAGCGGTAATTCCCAAGGCATACACGTCGGTCTGTTGACTGCCGGGCTCACCGTCAAACAACTCCGGTGCCAGGTAAGGAAATGCACCGCCAAGGTGAAAATCTTCAAAACCGATAGGACAAGCCAGCCCGAAATCGATGATCTTTAAAAGTCTATTCGATTGCAAAAACAAATTCAGCGTGTTGATGTCTCTATGGATGATTCCTTGTTGGTGGGCATAATCAAGGCCAAAGCAGATCTGAATGAGGTAGTCCACAGCCAGCATCGGAGGAATCACTTTAAGGCGCAAAAGCCTATCTTTCAAGGATTCGCCCTCAAGGTACTCCATAATGATGAAAACCGTCCGAAAACGTTCTTCAATGTCATATACTTTAATAATATTTTCATGATTAAGACGTGCGATGATTTTGGCTTCGTTGCGGAAATCCCTTAAAAAGTCGGAATTTGAGACCAGGTCATGCCGCATCATTTTTATGGCAACAGGCATGCCCAACTCTCGATGTACACCTTTATAGACGATACTGTACGCCCCGCGTCCGATAATATCGGTGGCCACGTATTTGCCTATTCTTCTTTTTGCCGTTGGTCTTCTGGAATCAAACCGATCCGCTACGATTTCAGTTAGAAAACTCAGCAGCTCAACGTCTTTCCGGGATATATCGTCGAACTGGGTTTTGTTCAAAACCCATACATCCATGTCGGATTCCGCTTCCACATGAGCGCTTCGGGGTTCTCCGGTCACAATAGACATCATGCCGACGATGTCGCCCTCCCCCCGGTGATCGACAGGATGCAATTCACCGTCTTTCTCCACAATCACCTGGCACGATCCTCGATGAATGATATATGCCGTATCTCCAACTTCTCCCTGGGTGATGAACCTCTTGCCACTCTTTATATGCTTATAGGCCATGATGTTGAGTAAAGAGTTTTTGGCATCAGGTGATACGAACATCAAAAATTTGGTGCGCAAGTTCGCAGTTCCTTCTTCTGCCTGAACCCGGTTGAAAAAACCGCAACTCAAGCATGAATCACGGTCTATAGCAAACGTCCCCTGGATTTTGCCGTGACAAAACGTCCCAGCCACAGCCCAGCAGAACCTGCCGCCACATTTCCCAGAATTGATACCGTCAAATGAGGCATCGGTGGCAGCAAGGCATATCCCGAGTTCAGCTGCTTTCATTCCGCCGGGTTCTCTTCCACATTTCATATATTCCCAGCAATTTAGTTTTTTGGATATCATTGTTCGATTAGGGCATGCATTTTGGCGACCAGTTTGCGGCTGTTTTCAAAACAATCTGTGGCTCCAATCCTCTTTTCTTCATTCTTGAATTGTTCCAAAAGAACATGATCCTCATCTTCGGAAAATTCTTTTTTCACCATTTGGAAAAAAATATGGTCTTCTGTGTGTATGTGTAGCTTGAGAAGAGATATATAGGATGCCAGGTTCTCAAGGAGTTTTGTTGTCGCGAATACGTCTCCTTGAGAGTAACCTTGAAGGGAATTTTCAATTTCTCCAATAAATTTACGACCCCTCTCATGCTGGTACCTGAGAGCACCAATTTCACCATCAAAAAGGGCCCCTTTTTTCTGAGAGAGAAGGCCAAACATCAAAAATTCTTCTTTAAAGTGGTGAAATTGGTCGGCGAAACTACGGGAAAACTCGACCGCAATTTCAAAAAACTCTCTGGGTGGACGTTTCCCCTTTTCGAGTGTTTCTTTTGCAAAAGAAAAGATATCCAGGGCCTGACGAATTAAGCCGTGCTCCCTAATCAGTATCTCCAGTGATTTCATATATCTCTCCTTAAAACATCCAAATGGGCTGAAGCAGTCTTATTTAGGTCATGCCATTTTCTTCAAGGCGATATGAAACCCGCCGGGGTAGCGCGATATTAGTGCAGTACTTGTCAGCATATCGCCTTTCAAAAAAAAGCATGACCTTTTCAAAAATCATACCTGTATTTTATTGCAACAGAGAGCTTCGGGTATGATTAAATTTAGAACTGAAAACTGTCTGAATGGATTAAGGATCGTT
>CALANC010000034.1 GCA_937925895.1 uncultured Desulfobacterales bacterium | reverse complement strand
TATAATAGAAAGGTTTGATTTGTCAAGTTAAACTTATAATCAACAGTGTCAAATTAATCTGTTCAATTTAAATACTTTCCCTGTTGCTTATTAACCTTCTGCCAATCTCTCTGCTTCCTTTTCCTTGCGTATCTTACATGCCATCTCAAAAGCTTTTTCGTTACCATGCCTATTAATGGAAACAGAGGTTTTCCCCTGCTTACCGGAAGATGTTACCCAGCTTACTTCAAATCTGTTTAATTTCGTATTGTGGCGAACCCCAACAACACCTGTTTTGGAGTTACTGATTGTCACAATATGTTTGTCCGTACGCTGTTTGCCAAGCTTTGACTCAGTCTTGTCTCGCCAGGCCAGTGCAGCGAGAAGGCTAGAGTATCTGCCACCGCATTTACGGTCAGAAAAAAACTTGGAATGGGTCTTACCCATATAACGTACCCGCACATACCAGCCGTGAGTTCGTTTTATATCCTGGTCTATCCTGGCAATATCCTTGTGTTTTTCTAGTAATATTTTTTCATCCTTCTTCATTAATAATGACTCCTCAAGACTTTATCTAATCATAATTAACAGAATCTGGCTTTTGCCAAATTATCATTTTGGGAGAATACAATTTCTGCATTCCCAATCGCTGTAATATCTTATTTTTTCGGTAAATTAATAATTCTGAATTGCGAGAACAATTTTCGATATATATATAAGGTTTTGTTACTCTACAGTCTTATTTGCCTTTTTAACAACAGGTATCTATAACTCTACACCAGCAGTAACGTGGATGGGGTGACATGTTGGTTAGGTATAAAAACACTGCATAAAGTTTGAATATACTCATGTAACTAAAAAATTGCGAGCCAATATAAACAGTGTTTCGCCTCATTACAACTGAAAAAATACGTTGTTTGACAATTTTTCAAAAACAGGACAATCTGCTTGCCATATTTTAATTACATTTAACTAACTACTTTACAATATAAACGAGAGGCGTAAAGTGCCAGATACAGGAAACAGATTTAGTAATTTTGTCGATATAGTGGAAAAACTACGCTCAGGTGCGGGTTGTCCTTGGGACAGGAAACAGACGACTCTTACACTGAAGCGTTATCTCCTGGAAGAAACCCAGGAGACTCTTGAAGCAATTGATTCAAATGATACAGAACATATCAAGGAAGAGTTAGGAGATCTTCTGTATATAATAGTTTTGCTGGCCCAGATTAGCAGCGAGGAGGATCATTTTAATATTTCCGATGTGATAAATGAAATAACCGCAAAAATGCTCCGCCGGCATCCCCATGTATTTGAAAATTCCATAACCGGTACAGACGAAGAGTTGCGCCAGCAATGGCTGTCAATTAAAAACAAAGAAAAATCCATCAAGGATACATCATAAAAAAAATTGACAAATCTATATACATCATGTAAATGAAGCGATTCGTTTACAAATCGTTTTTTACCATAAACCTTCTTGCTCTCATAACAAACAAAAGATGAGGGCCGCATCAAGTCCAAAAGGAGGATCACATGCGCAGATACGAAACTATTTTTATTGTTAGGCCCACCATTGTTGAAGATGATGTTACCTCTATTATCGAAAAGGTAAATTCAATCATTGAAGGCGACGGCGGATCTTTTATCCGGGTCGATAAATGGGGCCTGAAAAAACTCGCCTACCTTATTAAAAAGGAAAGCCAGGGCTACTATGTTTATGTAGATTATGCTGGCATGCCTGCATCCGTTGCTGAAATGGAAAGAATTTTCCGGATTGACGACCGGGTTCTTAAATACCTGACAGTTAAACTGGCAGACTCCTGTGACCCCGATGCAATCAAGGAGCAGTTGGCCCAGGAAGAACAAGCTGCCGCTTCATCAACTGAAACGGAAGAAGCTGCTGAGCCATCAGTTGAAACTGAAAAAGCAGCTGAGCCACCAGTTGAAACAGAAGAAGCTGCCGAAGCTGCAGATGAAGCAGAAGAAACCACCGAAGTTGAAACTCCGGCTGCTGCTGAAGAGGAAAAGGCGGAGTAACAGCTTTCCCTTTATTTTTGACTAACTTCCCACTGAATTAAATCAGGAGTATTGATATGCCCCCGAAAAAAAGAATTTTCCCCCGACAAAAAGTTTGCCGGTTTTGTGCTGATAAAACTTTGGTCATAGACTACAAAGAAGTTCGTACGTTAAGGAATTTTGTCACGGAAAGAGGCAAGATTATCCCCAGGCGAATTTATGGCAATTGCGCAAGGCATCAAAGAAAACTGACAGATGCGATCAAGAAGGCTCGACAGATTGCCTTGATGCCATATACTGGAAGCACACATTTTTAAGAGACCAGGGACCACTGAGGTGGCCGTTCCATATTTTCAGGGTAAATACACCAACAGAGAACCGCAATTCTTAGGGCTTTTACTATTAATTGCCGTATTCCTGTTACCTTCATTGCACCCTGGAAAAATGGGCTGGATTACCAGCCTTGTTCCGCTGCCGGTTTTTTATTATCTGGTTCGGCTGGGAAAAAAAGAGGGCTCACTACTTATTAGAAATGCCATTTTAATCTCAGGTGGTGCAGCTCTTCTGGTTGGTTCCCTGCCGCTGCTGATTTTCTCTTTGACCCTGGTACCGTTAGGTATCGCATTTTCTTTGTCACTGTTCAACAGAGCAGCACCTGTTGAAGCTGCTTTGAAAGGGTCAGCAGTTCTT
>CALANC010000033.1 GCA_937925895.1 uncultured Desulfobacterales bacterium | reverse complement strand
GATCTTAGCAAGCGCATCCCGGACGGCCTTTCTATCCTTTTCCACATTTCCCGTGATTTTTCCGACGGATTGGATGGCCTCTTGAACAATGCTCAAGGAGTCCCAGGTCAAGGCTCCCACATCATCAGGCACATATCCATGCTTTTTTTGGTAGCGATCGATGAATGTTTTGGTTGCACCCTTGGCTGCGGCGGAAGCGTAATGGGTGCTGAAAAAGAGACCGTAACAATCTTTACCACAGAGTTCGACGGTCTCAGCCGAACCCCAACTGTCACTACCCACGATCGGTTTGTTCCATCCGAGTTCATGGGCTTGCTGAACGATCAAAGCAACCTCATTATAGTATTGCGGGGTAAACAGTACTTCGGCACCTGATTTTATGATTTTTGTCAATTGGGAGCTGAAGTCAGCATCCTTGGTGGTGAAGCTTTCAAAAGCCACTACTGAACCTGCACCGTTAACTTTTTCCCAAGCATCTTTAAAAAATTCTGCCAGCCCTTTGGGATAGTCACTTGCCACATCATATAGAACCGCCGATTTTTTAAAACCGAACTCCTCTTTGATAAAATTAGCCAGCACCGGTCCTTGAAAAGGATCCAGAAAGCAACCACGGAAAACGAATGGGCGGTCTTTTGTTGTATCCGGATTTGTGGACCACGGACTAATCAGGGGAGTCTTGTAGTTATTTGCAACGCCGCCTGCGGGGATTGCCTGCTTTGACGCCTGAGGTCCCACAATCACCAGCACTTCGTCCTCGGTAATCATTTTGGTATTTACCTTAACAGCCGATTCGGCTTTGGATTCATTATCCTCGATTACCAGCTCAACGGGATATTTCTTCCCTCCTACCTCAAGACCACCTGCGGCGTTGATATCCTCTAGCCACATCTGGGCAGCAAACTTTGTGCCTTCGCCCACTTTGGGGATATCACCGGTCATGGGAGCGTTGATACCAACTTTGATCGTTTTCTCCTTCCCATAAACACATGGTGATAGAATTAAACCCACCACCAGACACCCAATAACGAACAACAGACCTTTTTTCATTACTACCTCCTTTTCTCAGCTCTGTTAACATATTAATATAAGCGAAAATCATTAACTCTGATTCGCACATTTGATAGGTCTGGCTCCATAGCACAATGCAAATGCTTTTTCAACAACATAATATATGAAATATGGTTCTTATCCAATAAACTTGCAAAATAGGATTCGATGATCTAATCGAATTAAGTCTTGTTTTTTATTTCGGCCACCATTTCTTTAATGATCGACATGACATTGCGTCCTCTTTCACCGGCAATTCGGTGTGCGTCACTCACCAGTTTGGCTGCCTGGGCCTCCAATTCACTCATCACAGGAATCGGAAGATTCATCCGCTGATACTGCCAGGCCAATAGACGAATGGCCAGTCGCTCTTCTTGCCGTCTGATAAAACCTTTCATTAAATTCTCTTTTGATAACCCTCAGTGGTCGGGTTGTTTCAGCTATTGAACCAGCCCGGAAGGGATTAAGCGAGCCTGCCTCCTTGGTGTACGTGGCATATATGAAGAATCGCCCTTTCCAAGATAATTTTTGGGTTCTGTCCGGTCGACTTTAGCCGGATGTCCGTTTGACTTAAATTTTCAAGAATTGATATTAACTCATCTTTGGTAAACAGGTCGGATTTTACGATCATTTTATAAACAGGATAAGGATTTTTCGGGTTTTTTACGATCACGAGATCACTGGTTGATTTCCTTTTTCCGCCTGTTTTCTTTTCTTTCTGATTCCCCTTTTTCTCTTCTGAAAGCATCATTTCCCATGTGTTTATTTGATCCAAAAGATCGCTGTCATAAGATTGTATGGCGGGCATAATCGTGTTTTTAAAGCGCTCGAATCGAACCCCTTTGTGCCATAAACTGCCATAGGGGCTTTCAACGAACCCTTTCACCAGCAAAATCCTTCTCATCTGATTTGTCAATGCAGCAAGAATCTGAAGGGGGTGTATATTTTCAGTAAGAAGAGATCCCAAAAAAAAGAGGGCGTCTTCAATGTTTCGATCCGATATGGCATTAGTCAATTCATATATGGGGTCTTTTTTTGTGCTCTGCAGAACATTTTCAACATCGCTTGCGGTTATTATTTCCCGATCTCCCACATAGCTCACGAGTTTCTGCAAATTACTCGAAAAGGTCCGAAGATCGAAACCGGTCATATCATACATGGCCCGGTAAGCATTCTGGTCCATTGTCTTTCCCGATTGACCAAGGATGGCATTCATCCTGTCATTAAGGACTGCTCCCTGAGCTATTCTATCTGCTCTGCGATCCCCTTTTGGAACCGAGCAATCAATGATCGTTCCATATTCCCGTATGGTCTTATAAAGCTTGCTTCGTTTATCAACCATATCGGCGGTAATGATTAGATGGTTATCTTTGGGAAAGCCTTTTTCAATTGCTTTTATGAGGTAACTTACACTACCCTCACCTGAAGATATCGGCAGATTGTTTTCCACACAGTAAGAGATGATTTTATCCATCCATCCATCATCCAAACTTTCCGAATCAAGCCTTAAAGCTTTTTTTCTATTTTCTTCACTGACATCATCAAACCTAAGGTTCAAAAGACCCAAAAGTTTTAAAAAATATGTCGCAGCCTTTTTAACATCGTTGATTTCAAATGCGTCTTTGGCCTTGTTAATGAGTCTGCTTTCATCTTGTTTCGAATAAAAAATTTTGGAGTCATAAATGGCAACAACCTTTGTTCCGGACAACAATGAATAGGTGTTAACATTTTCAATTGCTTCCGTAATGTCATCAATTGCACCGTCAAAGGCAATATAGTTCAAGTTTCGTTTTGCATCAGGAATCAATGCATTCCGAAGCTCTTCAAAAGCCGTTTTGTAAAGCAGCTCTTCACCATAAATCAAAAACAATGGCGAAGACTCCTGCAGTTGGTGATGTTTTCCCAGGTTTTTCAGGTAAGCTGGAAGGTCTTTATGATTAATTTCAGGCATCGATTTAAATGATATAGGATGATTTCTTATGAATTATTTTCGGCCTTAATGTAACGGCTGAACCTAACAATCTGGGAACTTACAGTCAATTATTATTCACTTGGTTATCAATCTTCAATCTCAAATTTAGATTTTCATTTCTTGGAAGAAGTATCAGCATAACAATGGCCATAACAGTCATACCTGCTGCTATTACTTGGGAAATTGACAACACCTCTAAAATTAATTCTCCCCTAAAATCACCGCGAAACATCTCAATAAACGAACGGGTAATTCCGTAAAGCAAAACATACATCCAAAAAATCTGACCAGTAAATTTTTTCCTGCGGCGAAAAAACCAGAGAAAAATAAATATCAACAGGTTGTTTATGGCAGCATAGAGTTGAGTGGGATGAAGGGGTTCCCCGAGGGGAGCAAGCGAATCCGTGTTCGTGAATATAATGGCCCAAGGGAGATTGGTCGCTTTCCCATAACAACATCCGCCAAAAAGACACCCCAACCTTCCGAAAAAATGGGCCAGCGCAAGAGGAGGAGCAATTATATCTGCAGTCAAAAATAGCGGTAAATTTTTCCTTTTCAGATAAAGGATGGCAGCTATCATAGCGGTGATAAAGCCACCGTAAAACACGAGCCCACCGTTCCATATTCTGAAAACCTCCATCGGATCCGAAAGAAATATTATAGGGTTAGAAAAAATATAAAACAATCGTGAACCCACAATTGCAGCGATCAGAAGATAGATACAAAGATCCATGATCTGTTCGTGGTCCTGGCCCAATTTCTTGGCTTCCCTCTCTACCAAAAGAATGCCAATGATAGAACCTGTGGCAATAAATAAACCATAGGTGTAAATGGGCCATTGACCTATTCTAAAAAGGACAGGAAACATGGGAAAAATTAAACTATTCCG
>CALANC010000032.1 GCA_937925895.1 uncultured Desulfobacterales bacterium | reverse complement strand
TCTTTTGCGCAAAGACCACATCCCTTGCAGAAATCGAGATCAAATTCGTATTTACCCGTGGACGGTGATGGTTTGACCGCATTGTCAGGACAGTACATGTAGCAATTGTCGCACATGTAACAGAGTCCGCAGCTGAAACAGCGCTCGGATTCTTTGATAATCTCATCCTGGTCAAAGGGCAGATAAATCTCCTTGAACCCCTTCAACCGTGTGTGAATCGGCTCGGCTTCTTTGGAGAATCGCTTTGATTTATCATAATAATAGGTGTTCAGATCCTTAGAATAGATCACCGGCGGTTGTGACAGGCGGCTTTCCACGTTACCGTCAACATAGTCTTCGATGGCTGAAGCGGCGCGGGTACCCTGACCGATTGCCGCGGCAACGGTTTCCAGGCCGATTACGGCGTCGCCGCCAGCAAAAACCCCGTCGATGCTCGTCATCAAGTTCTCGTTGGTGGAAATCCATTGATCATCGACTTTATAAACTTCAATTCCCTCATAATCGACCGCCTGACCTGTTGCCAAAATGACTGTATCCGCCGGATAAACCGATTCTGACCCATCAATGGGGACCGGACGGGCCCGGCCACTGGCGTCCGGCTCTTTGAGCTCCATCTGGACACACAGGATGCCGATAACCCGATCCTCATCCTTAAGGATTTTCACGGGATTGGTATGGTAACGAAACATGATTCGTTCTTCCATGGCCTCATCAATTTCAGCCGTAATCGCCGGCATCTCCACCCGGGTACGCCTGTAGTACACACTGACATTTGCCCCCAGTCTCTTGGCCACCCGGGCACAGTCCATGGCCGTGTTACCGCCGCCGATCACCACCACGTCCTTGCCTACATCCATCCATTTTCCGCTGTTAACCTGATGTAAAAAGTCGACACCGGAAAAAACATTCTGGGCATCTTCACCGGTTACGCCGATGGTTAGACCCTTCTGGGCACCGGGACCCAGGAAAACCGCATTATAATGCTGGGTCAATTGGTCCAGCGGAATGTTGACGCCCACCTTGACATTACACTCCAGTTCAATCCCCAGTCTTAGAATCGCCTCAATTTCCTGTTTGAGAATATAATTGGGCAGACGATAGGACGGAATTCCCCAGCGCATCATTCCGCCGGGTTCGTCGGCTGCCTCGAATATCTTCACCTGAAATCCGCGCTTGGCCAGATGAAAGGCGCAGGAAAGACCGGCCGGACCGGAGCCGACCACGGCCACTTTTTCTTTTCTTCCGGTAATAAGCTTTTTGTGTTCCAGATTATGCTCCAGACCATAATCGCCCACACACCGTTCCGCACTGTTAATGGCTACTGCCGAATCAAAGTCCCGGCGGTTGCAACCTTCTTCGCAAGGATGGGGGCAAACCCTGCCACAGGTGGCAGGCAGAGGATTGGTACGGGCCAACACATGCCACGCTTCCTCATAATCTTTCTTTTCCGCCAGGACTCTGAGAAACCCGCGGATATCATTGTCGGCGGGACAGGTGTTGTTACAAGGCGGCATTTGCGCCAGGTTGGCGGGCATCAGGGTTCGCCACGATCCGGTTTTGTATGGATCAACTTCGCGCAAATCAAGAACTAATCCTAAAGGCAGCTTTTTCATTATAAATTAAACCTCTCTATATTTTGGTTAGCAATCTCTTGAATCTCGGCCAACACTTCCGATGGCGCACCTTTCTTGAACAGGTGACTGAAACGACCCTGCAATTTCAGGTACTCTTCCACCGGGACTTTAACCGGTATTTTTTTTGCGTTGGTTATTTTGCCATCTATGATTTCATATATCGGAAAAAGACCGGTATCCTTTGCTAGGCGGCATATTTGTATAGTGATTTCCCCATGATGACCCCATCCCAAAGGGCAAGGGGCGAGAACGTGAATGTACTTGGGTCCTTCAATGGAAAGGGCCGTTTTCACCTTTTTCTGCAAATCTCTGTAATCGTCAACGGTGGCGGTAGCCACATAAGGAATCCCATGATCGGCCGCGAGCAACGGCAAGTTTTTCTTTCTGGTTTTGTTCCCCAGGGGCGTTGTGGTGGTCCGGGCACCCAAGGGGGTAAAGCTGGAGCGTTGAACACCGGTATTCATATAGGCTTCGTTGTCATAACAGACATAAAGTACATTATGACCCCGTTCAAACATGCCGCTGATGGACTGAAAACCTATATCTGCCGTACTGCCGTCTCCACCCTGGGCAATGATGTTTACCGGTCCCTTATTCAAAGCCTTATAGGCGGCTTCCACCCCCGAAGCAACGGCAGAAGCGTTTTCAAAAAGGCTGTGCAAAAAGGGAATGCGCCAGGCCGGATCAGGATATGGTGAGCTAAACACCTCCAGACAACCGGTGGCAACACAGGCTATCGTATTTTCTCCGGCGGCATCCGCCACCAGACGAGCCGCCAATGCTTGGCCACAACCGCCACAGGCGCGATGGCCACTGGCGAACAAATCTTTTTTTTCGACTCTTTCGAGTTCTTGAGCTGTATTTTTCATGATTATAAATCTTTCTTGGCTATAAGGTCCTTGTTTAGACCTAAAAATTCTAATTCCACTGTTTCTTTTTCAACCTTTTCCACCATATAACGCAAGTCGTCCTGAGTGATGTTGCGACCTCCCAATCCAGCGATAAAACTGCTGATATTGCGATCTTTCTTTTCAGCCCGCGGGAAAGACCAGCGAACATCGCTGGCCAGAATGCCGCCTCTTCCCAGGGAAATAGACTTTTCAAGCACCACGATGTTCATTTTATCTTTCAGGACGTTGTAAATTTCCTTTCGTGGAAACGGACGATAGGAACAGATTTGTAGCAGTCCGACGTTTTTGCCTTCTTCCTTGAGTTGATCGATAAGATCCTTGATGGTACCGACGACCGAACCCATGGAAACAATGACCAGATCAGCCCCCTTGAGGTTGTAGGTTTTGAGAAAACCACCGCTGTCCCGGCCAAATTTTTTGGTAAAATCAGAGCTGACCTCCTTAATGGTTGTTTCCGATTTTTCCATGGCCCGGTGAAGGATGTAGCGGGTTTCCATGTAAAAGCGTGGGTCCGCAAAAAGGCCGATACCTCTCGGCCACCGGGGATCAACGATATTTGTCGGTTTAAACGGCGGTAGAAATGCGTCTACCTCCTTCGGATCAGGGAGATCAACCGGCTCAAAAGCATGGGTGAGAATAAAACCGTCCATGCAGACCATCACCGGCAGATAGGTCTGTTCCGCAATTTTGAAGGCCTGGATGTGCAGATCCGCAGCTTCCTGATTGTCCTCGGCGTGGAGCTGAATCCAGCCAGCATCCCTTAACGCCATGGAATCCTGTTGATCATTCCATATACTAAGCGGTGCCGATATGGCCCGATTGGCACAGGTCAACACAACAGGCAGGCGCATGCCGGCAATACAATAGATGACTTCGCTCATAAGCAACAACCCTTGAGAAGTTGTTGCCGTATAGGTTCTGGCGCCTGCAGCACTTGCTCCCAGAACGACTGAAGCTGCCGAAAATTCGCTTTCCACGTTAACAAATTCTGCCTCCAGCCTCCCCTCGTCAACGATCAGGGCCAGCCCTTCCACAATATGAGTTTGCGGCGTAATCGGATAGGCGGAAATAACATTGGGACGGCACATAGCCACCACATCGGCTACAGCATATGATCCTTCAATTTGTTTAAGCATATAGCTACCTCTTTTGCATGATTTCGACGGCCCGTTCTAAAGCCGCGACATTATTTTCACCCACTCTCCCGGGAAACTTTTCCATAATAGCTTCCTGTACCGCATCCAGGCTCACCAGCCCGGTAATGGAACAGAAGGCGCCGATCATAACCGCATTTGGAATGGGTCTGCCGATGATCTCAAGGGCTATTTCAGTGGCCGGGATGGTTTCCACTCTGGCGGTCGTCTTGATGTGCAACTCCTCAGGAGGCTTATCTGAATTGACCACAATCAGACCATCCGGTTTCAGCCCATCCAAAACAGGTACCGTATCCATCAGGAAAGCGTCCTGGACGATCAGGTAGTCCGGAGACTGAACATCCTCCCGGGTACGGATTTTTTTGTCATCAATTCTCACAAAGGCTTGGACAGGGGCACCGATTCTTTCAGCGCCGAAAGAGGGAAAGGCCTGGGCAAATTTTCCGCCCTTAAAGGCTGCGATTGACAAAAGTTCCGCAGCGGCAACATTCCCCTGTCCGCCTCGACCATGAATTCTAATTTCTATCATCCTTTTCACCTTATTATCTTGTGATGTGGTACATAAAAGAACACGCTTTCCGAACCTTTTAGATAGTAGCAAGAAGGCTTCCTGTCAATAGAAAAAGCTTGTTTACACCGTCAAATTTTCGAATGAATAACAATCATCGAATGAACGGCATTTTTATGTCCCAATCGTTGATTTTACTCTAAGCACTTTTCCGTCCGTCGAGACGATAATGGCGCCGTGACGGGCTGTAACCAAAATTTGACATCTGTTGTCCCGGTATCTTCTTAAAACCGGTAAATGAGGAAATTTGAATCGACTGTTCCATCCTGATGAAATGATGACAATCTCGGGGGCAATTTTCCCCAGAAATCCTTTGGTGCTTGAGGTTCGACTTCCGTGGTGCGGCGCTAAAAGTACCGTGCTTTTCAGCCGATCACCCCAAATCGAAACCAGCTCCTCTTCCGCCCGGGTTTTGATATCGCCGGGAAAAAGAAATGATTTATATCCAAACGAAACCCTGACGACAAGAGAGTTGTTATTTATATTACGCCACCTCTGGCTATGTTTTTTATCAAAAAAATCGATGGGTGGATAAATGATCTCCAGGCGGACGCCATTAACGACAAGGATTACCATAGCCGCTACGGCAAGCGTATTCATGGTATCCTGTTCCCTTTCAAACAACAATGCCATCAGGAAGACGATGACCATGATAACCGCCCGTTGAGTGGATGGTAACATGCCTGAGAGCAACCCGTATGTACATATGGGGATTACGGATAAAATCACCGCTCCTTTTTTTGTCCATGCTTTAAACAAAAAGAGATTTACCCGGGAAAAAATAAACCTGAAAAATACAAAAGCAGCCGTTGCAACGATGCCGATGTGAAGACCTGAAATGGCCAACAGATGACCGACCCCGGCCCGGTTAAACGCGTCTCTCAAATCCGGCGAAATGGAATTTTTGTCTCCAAGAATAAGGGCCTTTAACACGTTTTGTTGTTTTCCTTCACCTGTGGTGTCTATAAGATGGGCGATTTTACTGCGTGCGCTTGTTATAATCAGTTGAATTCCTTCGTTCGAATCTCTTTCCTCTATAAAAACCCTATCTCCCGAAACATATGAGGTTCCCCACACCTTTTTAAATGCCATATACCTCTTATAGTCAAATCCCCCGGGATTATTGAAATTTCTAACCGACCGGATTTTGCTGCTAAAGGAAATCCTGTCTCCCTTAAAGAGATCGGGTCCTTTTCCGGAAAAGGTCACGCGGATCTTTCCGGTGACATGTAAGGACCGGTTGTTGACCCTAAGTGTTTCCGTTTGTAAAAGAAATTTTTTTCGATTGGCGTTTTTCCAAGGATGGGTGTCAATTACACCTGCAATTTTAATTGGATAGGAATCTACATGGTGAATGATGTGGTGCGGAGAAAACTCCGGGGCAACCCACGGCTGTATGGACAAATATCCCATAGCCGCGAAAAGAATTAGGGGAGAAACAAAAACAGTCTTTTTTTCCTTAACAGCCCACAGAATGACGGCCGTTGAAATACAGACAACAATATATATCCACGAGCGATGATCTTGGACGCGGGAACCTAAGTATAGGCCCGTCATCAATGATACAACTAAGGGAATAACGGGACGGAAGTATATTTTCTTAGTCATTTATTGAGCGACATAGCTTATCGGAGACAGATTTTTCAGGGCCAGAGAACATTCGCTTTAAACATACGCACATTACTTCAAATTCCGTGCCATTTCGGGCCGCCACTGTTTATCTTCACGGGATTAATGAGCCTGAACATTTAACCTTCTAATTTGTTACGCCTACAGGGAATAGGTTAAAAAGGTGGTGAGGCTCTGATTGAGCGTAAGTTGTTTGTGTTCATTTAGGGTGATATTTAAGCTGGTGGGGATTTGAAAAGGTTGTTTTTTGCCCAAAAAATGGTGTGTCCGAACAAATTTTTGTGCATGTAACCAAAATCGATCTTTAGTTCAGGCGTTTAAACGGAATTTTACTTTGAGAAACGATTCACGGGTTCAGAGGTTCAGGGTTCATAGGTTCAAGGTTCGGGGCTAGTTAGTGAAGGTTAACAAAAAAACAACCCTGACTTCTGAACCTTGAACCTGTGAAC
>CALANC010000031.1 GCA_937925895.1 uncultured Desulfobacterales bacterium | reverse complement strand
TGATCCCCTACGAGGATTTCCACCTGGCCCGACAAGACATAAGTGAACTCCTCTCCCTCGTGGTGATAACCGACGCCCTGATGGTCGGCCAGGGGATCGATGGTCACCAGAAACGCTTTTAAATGCTTGTTTTCAGCTCCGGGCGTCAGTGTGGTATAGGCATAGTGGTCTGTTCGCTTGGTATAGGCCTTGATGCGGCGCTTCAATTTGGATTCATCCTCTCTCAACAATGCTCCGGAATCGATCTTGAGCGCCCTGGCGATCTGGAGAAGCGTTCCTACGGGAGGCGTTACCTTGCCTTTCTCGATATTTTTTAGATAATCGATGGTAAAACCAGTCTCATTGGCCAACAGGTCAAAGGTGATTTTGTTGGATGTACGGGCTTTCTTTATCTTCTGGCCTATGGATACAGAAGCGTCTTTTTTTTTAGGCATGCCGTCTCCTTCCTGTCCTCGTGCCCGGAAAATTTCCCGGCCATTGAAAATGAAAAACCTTGCCGCCCCGGCAAACCTGATTTTTGCTTTGTTCCGACAGGCGGTGAGGGGACGTGGGCTCTATTTGTAGTCGTAAAACCCGCGTCCGGTTTTTCTTCCAAGCCATCCCGCTTCCACATACTTTCGCAGCAGCGGACAGGGACGGTACTTGGAGTCGTTAAATCCATTGTAAAGCGTTTCCATGATGGCCAAGCACGTGTCGAGGCCGATAAGGTCCGCCAGTTCCAGAGGGCCCATGGGGTGGTTCATTCCAAGTTTCATGACGGTATCGATATCTTCCTTCTTCCCGACACCATGATAAAGACTGTATACGGCTTCATTGATCATGGGCAGTAAGATTCTATTGGCGATAAAACCCGGGAAATCATTGGCCTCGGCAGGGGTTTTTCCGAATTTGAGCGACAGATCCCAGGTTGCCTTGAATGTTTCATCGGAAGTGGCAAGTCCCCGGATGATTTCCACCAGTCTCATCACCGGCACGGGATTCATGAAGTGCATCCCGATAACTTTTTCCGGTCTTTGCGTTTGTGAAGCAATCCGTCCGATGGGAATAGAAGACGTATTGGTGGAAAGGATCGCTGCGGGCGGGCAGATGTTGTCCAGGTCTTTGAATATTTTGAATTTCAAGGTTTCGTTCTCGGTGGCAGCCTCTACCACAAAGTCAGCCGCAGCCATGTCCTTCAGGTCTGTGCTGGTTGAAATTCTGCCTAGGATCGATTCTTTTTCGGTGTCCGTTATTTTCCCTTTACCGACGCTTCGCGTAAGGATGCCGGTGATGCTAGACAAGCCTTTTTGTACAAATTCTTCAGAAATGTCGTTCATGATCACATGGATCCCGCTCATCGCCGCCACTTGTGCAATACCGTTTCCCATTTGACCTGCCCCGATGACACCCAAGGTATTGATATCCATTTCTTCTCTCCTTTTCTATCTTTTGACGATCATTGCCACCGCCTCCCCCCCACCGAGGCACAGACTGGCCAGTCCTATTTTTTTGTCTTCCCGGATCATTTCATGCAAAAGCGTCACCAGTACACGGCAGCCGCTTGCACCGATGGGGTGTCCCAGGGAAGCGCTCCCGCCATTGACATTGGTTTTGTCCGGATCCAACCCGAGTTCCCGAAGCACCGCGACAGTCGATCCGCTGAAGGCTTCATTGATTTCGTAGAGATCGACGTCTTCCTTTTGGAGGCCTTCTTTGGCGAGGCATTTCGGAATTGCCCATATGGGCGCCACCAGGACATATTGCATGTCGATACCGTAAGACGCTTGTGCACCGATTGACGCCATTATCCGGCACCCGAATTCATCGGCCTTATCTCTTGACATGACCACCACTGCGGCTGCACCGTCACTGATAATCGATGCATTGCCGGCGGTTCCGACACCATCTTTCTTAAAAGCGGGCTTCATCCTGGACAAGGCTTCGTAGTCCGTCTCCCTTGCACATTCATCGGTACTGAAAAGAGTCACTTTGCCTTTGCGCTGGGGTATTTCAACCGGAACAATTTCATTCTTGAACCGGCCACGTGTTATGGAAGTGCAGGACCGGCGATAGGATTCGGCGGCATAGTGATCTTGATCTTCCCTGCTGACACCATATTTCTGGGAGCAGAGCTCGTTGGACATCCCCATATGAAAATCATTGACCCTGTCCCACAATCCATCCTGGATCATATGATCCTGCAACTGGCCAGGGCCCATGCGATAGCCAAAACGTGCCTTTTCAAGGTAGTAAGGGGCCATGCTCATGCTTTCCATACCGCCGGCGACGACGACATCGGCATCGCCAATCTGTATTGCCTGGGCGGCAAGCATGACTGATTTCAAAGCGGAGCCGCAAACCTTGTTGATGGTGATGCATTCTGCTTCCCACGGCATTCCGGCCTTGACGGCCGCCTGCTTGGCTGGGTTCTGTCCATATCCGCATGGCAGCACCTGCCCCATGATGACTTCGTTCACAACGGCTTTGTCGATCCCGGCTCTCTGAACGGCTTCATCGATGACGATGGCGCCCAAATCAGTTGCACCGATGGTGGCCAAAGAACCATTAAAGCTTCCCAGGGGTGTTCTTACCGCACTGACGATGACTGCTTCCTTCATATTAAATCTCCTCCCATGCTCGTCCTGTTTTCCCGACGATTTTAAGTGGCAAATGGCATAGCGCATGGCGCATAACGTAGAACATTTTGAGTTAAATCCCCCTGATCAACGCTATGCGCTATGCTCTATGCGCTTTGCGAGTATCTCGAAGAACACACTTTGTAAATTGATCCAAATAGTGTAAAAAAAGGACCTTTTTCAAATCTGAATTTACATATTCCTCCTGTACTTCCCCCCCACATCATACAGCGCCTGGGTAATCTGCCCCAGACTGCAATAGCGGACGGTATTCATCAATTCGTCAAAGATATTGTCTCCGGAAAGAGCGACTTTTTGCAGGCGCTCCACTG
>CALANC010000030.1 GCA_937925895.1 uncultured Desulfobacterales bacterium | reverse complement strand
CAGGCCGTATCACTATCGATATCTCCATAGGTTTTTTGCCACTGAATCGATCCGTCAGAACCAATTTTGATCACTACCATATCACTGTTAACCGTCGTTCCTGAAGCGGCGTGCCAGGTATCTCCAGCCACAATATACCCTCCATCTGAGGTTAACTCAACAGCACGTGCAATGTCAAAATCAGTTCCGCCATAACTTTTTTCCCAGGAGATAGCACCTAACGTGTCAAGCTTGATTAGCCAGGCATCACTGTCATACAGACAGGTAGCTTCTTCCTCGGGATCGACGGGACAGTCTTCATCAGAGATACATAATGCACCTGGAGTTGTTGATTCATCACTGCAGATACCACCGAAGGACTTGGTGCGCCCAGCCACAATATATCCATCAATGGTCTCCTTGATGGAGGTTGCCTCATCGGAACCAATACCTCCACTAACCCCATCTCCTCCATACCTTGTCTCCCAGTCAATACCGCCGCTGCTGTCTAATTTTATCACCCAGACATCCCCCTCCTCTGCACCGAAGCCTTCAGTATAACCTGCAAAAATATATCCTCCATCAGAGGTTGCTCTCACCGAAGAGGCCCAGTCATAGGGAACACCACTGTAAGTCTTTTCCCAGGTAATGCCGCCATCACCCACAAGTTTCATCACCCAGACGTTACTATCATCACCGTAACCAAAGGACTCTGTATGACCCGCAACGATGCAACCGCCATCTGGAGTTTCCTGTAGAGATGACATCCAATCAGGCCCACTTCCCCCATATACCTTCGCCCACTCATCCGCGTTGCTTATTCCTGGAATAAGGGAGAGAACTGATAGAGCAAGGATTACTACTATTATTTGTTTCATTTCATGCCTCCTTTGGCAAAAAAATAAAAAACTGCCGGGTACTCAATATGTACCTCGACAGTCTAAATGACTACGATTCTATTTGCCTAATTACTTCCTCCACTTATCCCCCTTACATAAGATGGAGTAATTATCTACCGTTTTTATATAGATAATTATATCAATATTTATTGGTTCGAGTCAAGGAAAAATCCTTACCGCCTTTTAGAGGAAATGTTCAACATCTTGTGGTCTAAATCAGCAGTCAAAACTTGAACATTTACCAAGGATTATGCGGTGGGCTTCCCAGGGGTCGACTTAAACATTCCAAAACAATCATGAAATTTTTTGGCAGTTCGCCTGGACATTCAAACTCAATGTTAAGTTTTTAATTGAGAAGTTCGAGTGTAACACTTTTGCAAAAATATCAAATTTGGAGAAAGAAAGTATGGCAACAACATGTGGTGGGTTTCAAAGGTTAAATGTATAACTCCTAAACGCTATTCTTTAGAGGTGCGACTAATGTTATCTGTGTTCCACAGTTTGGTTGGGATTCAATTTCAATCTGACCCCCAAAGTGTTCTATTCGTTCACTAATGTGGAAAAGTCCAAACCTATTGTTCGAATTATTTAAGGAATGTTCCTGTGAGGGGTCAAAACCAACGCCATTATCTTCAACGCAGATGTGTATGGTAGAGTTTTCTTTCTTAATAGACACTAATGCATTTTTGGTCTGAGCATGCTTTACAACATTTGTAAGCAGTTCACGAACCGCTTGGTATAAGAACATTTTCATATCATCATCTAGTGGTTTTTCCTGTTTATCATCATTTAATGTAACTACAAGGTTGTATTGCTTATGGATATTTTCTCCAAGCCACTCAAGTGCTTTTTTAAGACCAAGTTCGTATAAAATGGGAGAACTGAGTTCGAAGGTTAAAGAACGGGATTTGTCGATGATCTGCTTAAGGTTATTTATAACATCATCCAGAATTTTGGTATCCTCTTTTGAATCAAAAGAATTTTTTAGTTGTTCTACCTGAATCTGAGAAGCAAATAAATGCTGACCAATTTCATTATGAAGATACTCCGCAAAACGTTTACGTTCCTTCTCCTCAGTTAATGTGATTTGTGAGGTTAAAGCCTTGAGCTGCTTCTGATAGTAAAGAAGTTTTTCCTCTGCCGCCTTTTGTTCGGTGATGTCCTCGACCATTTCTATTGCTGATGTTATTTTGCCTTCTTTGTCTTTAAGAGGCGATGAAATAATCCTGTAATGTAAGACCTTCTCATCTCGTGGAGTATCAGTTATTGATTCATGAACCTGCCCGTCATGTAGGGTCTTAAATGTTGGACAATAAGAACAAACTCTTTCTCTTGGGGGATTATTAAAGGTTTTATAACAAATGGGTTTTTTCGAAACGTCTGCTTCAGGAAACCATTGTTGCATTTGGTTATTCAGGGACAATATTTCCATGTTTGGGCTTATAAGCGATACCCCAATACCAATATTATTTACGACACCTCTATATTTTCCCTCCGATTCCAATAACGCTTCTTCTGACTTTTTCCGTTCGGTGACGTCTCGGATGCTTCCAACTGCTCCTATGGCATTTCCTTCTTCATCCTTTAAAAGAGCCACACTTGTCTCGCAATCAATTATTCTCCCATCTTTTCTCAACCAACTGTGCTGATAATTAGTAATAATGCCTTCTTCGAATAATTTTGTTGTAAATGCTTTTATTCTTTCTTTGTAATTATTTTCCTTAGGACTTAATTCTCCCATGTATTTCCCTATAAGTTCATCTTGGGAGTAACCAAGCATCTTTGCTGTTGATTTATTAACCATGGTTATATAGCTTTGATGATCGGTAGCCATAATTCCATCTGCTGTGGTTCGAAACAAATTTTCAAGAAAGTTTTTTGTATCCTTTATTTTATGCTCTGGTTGTTTCATCTTTGAAGCTTCCAATTTAGCATTTTGCTTGCGAAGCTTCTGCAATTCTTCTATGAGATCTTTTTGGTTCTGTATTCATCTTTCATAATATTACTTGCCTTAATATCCCCTTGCAGGAGGTTTGCCCATAATCGTTTGTTTTACTCCACTTCTATTTAAATAAAAA
>CALANC010000029.1 GCA_937925895.1 uncultured Desulfobacterales bacterium | reverse complement strand
CGGGCCTGCCTGATAAACGATTTCCAATTCGATCCAAAAGGAATAGATCTTGATGAGAATCTTCTAAACGCTCTCGACCCTCTGCATAAAATGGTTCTGCAAACAGGTCGAAAAGCCTTGGACAACTGTGTTACGGAATCGGTAAACAAAAAAAACATCGGCGTTGTTCTCGCTGCCATTGCTTTGCCAACAGACGCATCTTCTTCAATTACCAGGAAGATACTGGGCAGATCCTTTGAAGAAAAACTCTTTGGCACCCTCTCTCCTGCTCAGCATCAACCGATCACAAGGGAGGAATGCTTTGCCAGCAGAGTAACCGGTTTTCCTGCAGCAATCCTGGCCGAAGGCCTTGGTCTGGGGGGCGGAAGCTTTACTCTGGACGCTGCTTGTGCCTCTTCCATTTACGCCGTTAAGCTTGCCTGTGATGAACTCCAGCATCATCGTTCTGATATTATGCTGGCCGGAGGCGTCTCAAGACCGGAATGTTTGTATACCCAAGTTGGTTTCAGCCAACTTAGGGCCTTATCACCCTCAGGGCGTTGTTCCCCCTTTGACAAAAATGCCGACGGCCTCGTGGTAGGAGAAGGTGTGGGCATACTCACCTTAAAACGGCTTGATGATGCCCTGCGCGACGGGGACGATATTTTTGCTACCATTCAGGGCATAGGGCTGTCGAATGATATGCGGGGCAACCTTTTGGCACCCGACAGTGAAGGTCAAGTTCGTGCCATGCGCAACGCCTATATTGCTTCCGGGTGGTCTCCCCAAGACATTGATCTAATTGAATGCCACGGTGCGGGAACACCGCTAGGAGATGTCGTCGAACTGCAAAGCATGGTAAATATTTGGGGTGAATTTGATGGGTCGAAACGAAAATTCCCCATCGGATCCGTCAAATCAATGGTCGGTCACCTGTTGACCGCTGCCGGTGCCGCCGGCATGATTAAAACCCTTCTTGCCTTAAAACACCAAATTTTACCACCATCACTCAACTTCAAGCGGGCTCCGGCCGACAGCCCACTCCATAACGGTCCGTTCAGGGTTCAAACCGAAACCGAAGAATGGAAAAGAAGGAATGATGATACGCCATTGCGAGCTGCGGTAAGTGCATTTGGTTTTGGAGGCATTAACAGTCACCTTCTCTTCGAAGAATGGAACCCTAATATTGAACATCGCCGGTTGAAAATTACCGGCAATCAATCAGCAATCTCCAATCAACCACCGACGGCCACCCATCACCAATCATCGATCTCATCCCCGCCTGTGGCCGTCATCGGCATGGCTTCCGTTCTTGGCACCCTGAACAATCTGAGAGAATTTCATGAAACCGTGTTCAGGGGCGAAACCGTCATTACAAATAGGCCGAAAAATCGGTGGAACGGCTGTGATAACGCGGCGAACAAACACTTGAACAAAAGCACCTTGTGGGGCGGATTCATGAATGAACTCTCACTCTACCTCGGAGAGCTTCACATACCACCGGCTGAAATCCCGGATATCATCCTACAGCATCTCTTAATGCTTAAGGTGGCTGTTCAGGCCATGGAAGATGCGGGCCTTCCTCTAAGAAAAAATCGTCCCCGTATGGGCGCCGTCATTGGAATCGACTTTGACTTTGAAGCCACTGATTTCCATCAGCGCTGGAATTTGCATAATGACGTGCTAAGGTGGAAAAAAAGAAGCGCTGTAAACATTTTTGTTGACGACGAAGAAAAAACAACGCAATGGCTGGAATCCCTGAGAGATGAATTTCGACCACCCCTAACCGCCACCCGGACACTGGGTGCCCTGGGCGGTATTATCGCCAGCAGAATCGCCAGGGAATTTCGTTTTGGCGGCCCGAGCTATGTCGTATCCAACGAATCAGCGTCGGGGTTAAAAGCCTTGGAAATCGGTATGCGCTCTCTCCAGTTAGAAGAAACCGACGCTGTCCTTGTGGGAGCCGTTGATCTTTTCGGAGATGTCCGCAGCGTCGTTACCTGGAATCAGATAAGACCCTTTTCCGGAAGTCAAAGTATACGCCCCTTTGATCATTCGGCGGATGGAACGCTTCCCGGTGAAGGGGCTGTGGCGCTCATTCTCAAGAGGCTTGACGAAGCTGTAACGGACGGCGACAGGATATACTCGATTATCAAGGGAATCGGCAAGGC
Organism: uncultured Desulfobacterales bacterium; assembly: GCA_937925895.1. Classification (GTDB taxonomy): domain Bacteria; phylum Desulfobacterota; class Desulfobacteria; order Desulfobacterales; family UBA11574; genus CALANC01. Next base: position 3,339 of record CALANC010000029.1, on the reverse strand, counting down.
AACCGGAATCGGCGTCAAAGCCCACTCTCCTTCAAAAGACACCTACACCCTCTCCATAAAACGATCCTTGAAAGACGCCGGTATCTCGAAGTCTTCCATCAGTTTCGTTGAATGTCATGGCAGCGGCAATCCCCTAGAAGATCAAATTGAACTAGAAGCCCTCAGCGAAATTTTTTCCGAACGCCGGGAACCTTGTGCTATCGGATCAGTAAAACCCAACATAGGATATACGGGCGCTGCCTCAGGACTTGCATCTCTGGTTAAAACAAGCCTGTGCCTGTTCAACGAAATCATCCCTCCTTTAAAAAACTTTGTTACACCCGGAAACAACATACATCCCGACGGCATATTACATATGCCCGCTTTTCCCCAATACTGGTTAAGAGATAGAAAAGACGGCCCCCGCATTGCATGTTCCGCCGCTATCACCACCGACGGCAACTGCATGCATGCCATACTCGAGGGGCGAGATTATGAATCCTATGGTTTGATTCCTCAAAAGGTATCTAGAGAAAGGAAACGCCCCTTAGGATTTGTGCCCTTTGGTCTTTTTGTTGTTGAAGGCAACAAGGAGAGCGAGTTACTTGAAGGCCTTGAAGCCTTTAGGCTTCATATTTCGAATTCGTTGAACCAACCAGAAAAAACCCGTTCAGCAGGGAAAAAGATCCCCCGAGGAGACGATAAAATTGAACAGGCTGCCAGAGATTGGTATCTTAACAACAGGCCGGATCCAAAAAATAAATTGGCCGTTACCATCCTGGCACATTCGGTTTCTCAGCTTGAGACCTCCATCCTTGAGGCGCAGGCGGCACTCTCAACCGGCAAACCTTGTGTAATGGACCGTTCAGGCGGTGCATGCTATTCACCTTCTCCTTTGGGTATGAAGGGTGAAGTCGCATTTGTCTTTCCCGGTTCGGGCAATCATTATTTAGGAATGGGCAGAACCCTCGGTATTCAATGGCCTGACATCCTTCGCCGGATGGATGCCGAAACCCAGCAGTTAAAGACGCAGCTTATTCCGGATTGCTACGTTCCCTGGAGAACATCGTGGGAACCCGGCTGGGAATCGGCAGCCCTGAAAAAGATTGTTTCCAACCCTCTAAATATGATTTTCGGTCAGGTCGCCCACGGAGGAGTGGTGGCCGATCTTATTGCAAGTTTTGAGGTGAAACCCTCTGCTGTCATTGGATACAGCCTGGGAGAATCCGCCGGGCTTTTTGCCTTGAAGGTGTGGCCGGATCGTGGGAAGATGCTGGAACGGATGCTCGACTCCGATCTGTTTACCGAACACCTGGCCGGTCCATGCACTGCCCTCCGCAAAGCCTGGGAAATACCGAACAACGAGAATGTCAACTGGTGTGCGGCTGTAGTAAATCGTCCAGCTCATATTGTCAAAACAGTTATTTCCAAATGGCCGTTTGCAAGACTTCTTATCGTGAACACCCAGAATCAATGTGTGGTCGGGGGTAGAAAGCACCATGTCGAATCTGCGATCCATGAACTCCAATGTGAAGCCGTATTTCTCGAAGGCGTGCCAACGGTTCACTGTGATGCGGCAACTCCGGTAGCGGAATCGTATAAGAAGCTTCACATGTTTCCTGCAACTCCTCCCGGAGGCATCAGGTTCTACAGCTGTGCCCGTGGTCGCTCCTATAGTCCGGACAGTGAAAATGCGGCAATCTCTATTCTTGAGCAAGCCATGTCTGGATTTAATTTTACCACCTTGATAGAACAAGCCTATCAAGATGGAATTCGGATTTTTTTAGAGATGGGCCCTCATGCGTCTTGCACCGGAATGATTAACGATATTCTTGCCAAACAACCCCACCTGGCGCTCTCAGCGTGTGTCCGGGGAGAAGACGATGTGTTGACGGTTCTTAAATTCATAGGTGCTCTGGTTTCCGAACGGATACCCGTCGACCTTGAAAAACTGTATGGAGATAATTTCTTTGTCCCGACGACCAGTGAAATTTCCAAGGAAAAACCGGATCGATCGATGAAGCAGATAGAAATACCTGTTGGGAACAAAACGCCCTCCCCTTCCCTGCCGGTAACCACAGATCGAATACCAAGCGCCGAGGCTATAAGACTTGACTCATCGGGAAAACGTGTCGATGCTCTGGCGCAGGACATTAGAATTCAAGCCTCAAGCACAGGGATCTCGGAAATGATCAGTGACATCTCCAAAAGCATCGAGAAAACGGCAGAGGCACATAGAACATTTCTCGATTTTTCGCAAGAGTTGACCGACAACGTTGCAAAAACATATTCCTTCCAAACCCATCTTCTTGAAAAGATCATTTCAAAAAAAGAACATGTGATATCGAGTAGACAAAAACCTGCCCTGAACCGAGATATGTGCTTGGAGTTTGCTACCGGTTCTGTTGCCAACGTTTTGGGTCCTGAGTTCGCCGTCGTTGATTCCTACGAGGTCAGGGTGAGGTTGCCAGACGAACCCCTTATGCTTGTAGACAGAATTATCTCTGTGGAAGGCGAAAAAAGATCCATGGGATCGGGTCGAGTCGTAACGGAACACGATGTCGTTCCCGGCGCCTGGTATCTTGACGGCGACCGGGTTCCTGTATGCATTTCTGTGGAAGCAGGACAGGCCGACCTTTTTCTGTGCTCCTACCTTGGGATCGATCATGCCGTAAAAGGTGAAAGAAGTTACAGACTTCTCGATGCGGCGGTTAAATTCCATCGCGGACTTCCTCGTCCGGGCGATACAATACGTTACGAAATTGAAATTGATCATTTTGTCCAACAGGGAGATACGTATCTTTTCTTTTTTAGTTTCGAAGGATTCATCGGAGAATCCCGTCTCATTAGTATGTTCAACGGATGCGCAGGTTTCTTCACCAAAGAAGAAATGAGCAGCTCGGGCGGTATTATCTTGACAGAAGATGACACAACGCCTCGTAGGGGCAAGAAAGATCCTGACTGGATCGATCTTGTCCCTCTCCAGACCGAAAGCTACGATGAAAATGCCGTGGAAGCATTGAGACGGGGGAATCTTGCCGGATGTTTCGGCCCTCTTTTCGAGGGCATCGAGTTGGCTGAATCTCTCAGATTGCCCGGCGGCAGAATGAAGCTTATCCACAGAATTTTGTTTCTTGATCCTCATGGCGGACGTTACGGGCTTGGCCTCATCCGTGCCGAAGCCGATATTCATCCTGATGACTGGTTTCTTACCTGTCATTTTATGGATGACATGGTCATGCCGGGAACTCTCATGTACGAGTGCTGTGCCCATACACTGAGGGTATTTATTCAGCGTCTGGGATGGGTAACGTCAAAGCCCGGTGTCTGTTATGAACCGGTTGTAGGCGTTGAAAGTAT
>CALANC010000028.1 GCA_937925895.1 uncultured Desulfobacterales bacterium | reverse complement strand
CTACCAACGTGATCTTGCTTATAGTGTGGTGGTCATTTTCAAAACCTCCTTCAGTGGGGTGGGAAACCATAGCAGTAATATTAAAGAGGTCCTTATCCAGACTTATCTGCCCTCCGTCAAAACTACGGGTAAAGGCGGACCACCCAAAAGGACCTATCAAGCGTTCAGCCAACCTCACCTTTTTTAGCCACATGATTTTGGGATTACCATAGGTGACCTCCATGCCATCAATGTAGTCAAATCTTCCGCCCATCAGCGAAAAACCATCAAAAAGAATGTTTTGTAATCGAAGGTAACCCTGTTTGACAAAGGTGCCGTGAGAATCCGTTTTCTTCCTGTGGGCATAATAGATTGCTCCAAAGCCCAGGGGTCCCGCAGTGGGAGCTGCAACAGAATTGTTTGGAAGTCCACCGACATGGGTATCTTGAATTTGCACAAAGGCCTCTAAGCATTTAAACTTGTACCCAAGTGCTAAACGTGATCGAATGAAATAATAGTCATAATCATTGTTATCATTGCTCTCCGGTGGTGGCTCGAACCAGTTCCAGTTTTCATAACGTGATACGATTTCTCCCGAAGCCCATAGCTCCCCCTGATCAGTGCTGTGTGTAAAAAGAGTGACGTTTGCTGAAGCTGGCGAAGATAGGATTAATAAAGCTGTTAAAGTTATAAAAAATCTTTTAATCATAGGTTAATTCTTGTTTAATGGAAAAGAAGCGTTCTACGATGTTTCCGCTTAAACAATTAGAGCTCGTGCTTATTGTTTACTATTTGCAGTTATTTTACCAATTGATAATATTAATATTGTCAATCTTAAGTATAGATATTATCAATACACGTAAGGAAGTGCTATCTAAAGGTTAGGTAATCAATGGCGTGGAAAATCAATGAGAAACTATGCAGTGCGGATTTTTGAGATTGTAGAAACAATGTAATGGGTTGCATTTGTTTACAATAGTTGCAATAATGTAAGATACCACTATATGTTGATCAGTAAGATAAAACTTTTACCGTGGGAGGTTTCTATGGAAATAAAAGTTGAAAAGCCTGAAAAAGAAAAGTTAGAAGAACTTAAGGTTGACACATGGAGCATCTGGGAACATGAAAGTGACAGGTTTAACTGGCACTATGATGAAACAGAAGAATGTTATTTCCTGGCAGGCCATGTTATCGTTGAAACCGAAGATGGCCAAAAAGTTGAGGTTAAAAAGGGGGATTTTGCTGTGTTCCCAAAAGGGTTATCATGTGTGTGGGATATCAAGGAACCCATAAGGAAACACTATAATCTTAAGGGTGATTAAGGGGAGTTCCTATTTGTCTTGTCTGCCGGTAAAGCTCTTTATGCAAATTATTGCTTTATTAATGATTTGGTTTGTGGTATAAGAATAGACAGTCATACTATCAGAGGAGGGACTCTAGTGGTGTCGACAAAGGTAACCTCATTATTTCATAGGTGATTGCTATGGGTCTATGGAAAAATGGGGATTTTTATTGGCATGTCATCTTAAATAAGGAGGGACTAACATGGCAAAGAAACTTACGACCCTTTACGTAGATGTAGAACTGTTAGAAAGACTTAATAAACTGTCAGCAATGACGAGAGTTCCCATGTCAGTATACACGAGAGAAGCAGTAGACCTTGCCCTAGATAAGCATGAGAAACAAATAAAAGTTCAGCAGGAAAAAAGCGAAGCTTAATAGGCAACTGAAAAGGGGGGTATAATGGAGGCTTGGTTTAATGCTGGATTTATGGTTGGGTTGATACTTTTCGCCTTATACGTTTTGAACCATCTTTTCAATAGGTATTTGGGTAAGAATTAGGACAATAAAGAGAAGGACAATAACCACGACAGGAGGCACACCCACATGGCTATCGTCCTTCATCGACCCAAGAAAGGAGAAAACGTCAGGGTCTTACAAATAATGAACATATTTCATTATAAACTGCAAGGGAAGGAACCCTCATGAAGAGGAACGCCCTTAAGAAACTAAGCCATGTATGCTGACAAGTGCTAGTCAAAGAAGAACGTGTGGTAGTAAAATGATTGCAAGGAACGAAAACCTATGAAAAAAGCACTTATAGAAAGTTATAAGTGCTTTTTTTTCTCGCACGCCTGGAAGGATTCCCTTATTATCACCCACTAGAATATAGCCCTCATCTGAAGTCTGTTGAATGGCATGGTTAGTAATACCAGCGGTCCCGCCGTAGGTTTTTGCCCAGGACTGGGCATAGCTGGAATTGGCAGTAAAGCAAATACTCTGTTGCTCGTAGTAGTGAGTGCCATCTCTATACATCAAAAACAAAAAACCCCCAGCTGTTAAGCTGAGGATTTAACCCATCCTCGGGTCGATATATATTAAACCAAATAAGTGGAATAAAAGCAATAGGTGTATTTCTGATTTTTTATTCAACAGAAATTGTTGATTGCCTGTTGATAAGTGTAGTTGTGAGATGAAAATCCTCAATTATTATTTATGCTTTTAGCACTTTGTTCAAATTTTGACCACTAGAAATGTTCAGTATAAACAAATGGTTATCAATGATTTAGCCTGTCTATAGGTAAAACGTTAGTCAGTGTTCACTTTTGAACACAACTTATCCACAGAAAAAACAGATCAACACAATATATTGTGCTCTATAGATTATTTGAGAAGAAAGATGGTAAGGGAATG
>CALANC010000027.1 GCA_937925895.1 uncultured Desulfobacterales bacterium | reverse complement strand
TGCTTTCCATGACACGGCTGAACATATGTTTTGGAAGAAGCAGATAAATGAGCAGGATATCGAAGTGGTCGGCATCAAGAAGACACCCGGGGATGCTTGAAAAATAGGCCAGGCGATCTTTAGAAAAAGTAATATCCACGGGGTTGCCGATACTTCCGGTGTGAGGAACGTGTGTGGAAAGCTCTTTTTTAACGGCATCCGGCATGGCCGGTACTTTCAACCCTTCCCTGTCACAGGCATCCGCAGCGACTGCCCCCGGACCTCCCGAATGGGTCTGGATAACCAAACGGTCTCCCCGTGGCTCCGGCGCGTTGCCGAAAAGAGAGGCCATGTCGAACATTTCTTCAATGGATCGGGCCCGAATAATGCCGGTCTGTCGAAACACGCCGTCATAGAGGCGGTCCGGTCCCGACAGGGCGCCGGTGTGCGACAGGCAGGCTTGTTTTCCGGATTCCGAACCTCCTACATAATAGGCGATGACTGGTTTGCTCAGGGTGAGGGCACTGGCGGCCTCAATAAAACTTTTTGGGTTTCGAATCGTTTCGATGTAGAGACTGATGACCTTTGTATGGGGGCATGCTGCAAGGTATTTGAGACCTTCCACAAGATCGATGTCCGCCTCATTGCCGACGCTGATAGCAGTGCTGAAACCCATCCCGATCCTTGAAAGATAATCGAACATCTGGGTGATAAAGCTGCCGCTTTGAGATACCATTCCCAGGAACCCGGCTTTTCCCCGATAGGGAAGGAACGTGGTATTTAATTTATGGTGAGGATTGGCAATCCCCAGACAGTTGGGGCCGAGAAAACGCATCTCATATCGATGGGTGATCTGGATCAGGTTCTGTTCCAGATCACGTCCTTTTGCACCGACTTCCCGGAAGCCGCCCGAAACGATAATGGCATTTTTAATACCCTTTTCTCCGCACTGCGTCACGGTGTCCAGCACGATTCGTGTCGGCAGGATCATCACGGCGAGATCAGGCGTTTCAGGAAGGTCGGCCACGTTCCGGTATGCCTTTAACCCCAGTACAGCGGTCTCTTTGGGGTGTACCGGATAAATGCGGCCTCGGAACCCGAGACTCAATAGTGAGGCCAGCTGACTTGTTCCCATGGATCCAAAGTTGTTGGATGCGCCAAAAAAGGCGATGCTGTCCGGGTTGATCAGTTTGTATAAAGGGCTGTCCGTAATGACGCCAGACATTTCATGGTTAGAGGAGGTACTGAATGGTGTTCGTGACATCTGTTCTCGAGATCCTTCCACTGTTTTGGAGATAGTTCAAGTGGGCAATCGCCTCACCCGTGGCAAACCATTTCTGAGCGATGGGAAACTCATCCCAGCTGCTGCATCGAATGTCCCAGCTCATTTCCGAAGCAACCCTGTAGGCATGTTTTGGAGAGCCTGCTTCAAGGATGGCACAGACCTCGTCAAGCCGGTGCCTGTGATGCTGCTTCAGTTCATCTATCCGTCTGCGGTGGTCTGAAAAAAGCCTTCGGTGACCGGGAAGGACCATGTTTATATCAAGCGCAGATACTTTGTCGAGACTTTTCAGATAATTCTGCAAAGGGTTTTCTCTGTCGGACCAACACTGAATGTTGGGGGTGATATCCACCAGAATGTGGTCACCGGAAATCAGTACCTTTTGTGACGGCTCATAGAGACAGGTGTGGCCCAGGGTGTGCCCGGGTGTTTCAATGCATCTGAAGGCATAGGTTCCAACTTCTATGGTGTCGCCATCTGACAGGGCTTCCAGTGCCGGGGCCCACTCCGTGCCGAACTTGTTACCGGGGTGTGCTGCAAGGGCCGCACGCAGGTCTTCTCGAGGAAAGCCGTTTTTCCCGGCAAAGGCAATCATCGGTTCAAAGCCTTCCCATGTTTCGATAAGCTCCATTTCCGGGCGGTTGAAATAGAGATGGCTGTTATCCGTAACCAGTCTCCCCACCAGGCCGAAATGATCTGCATGCAGGTGGGTAATAAAAAAATCGGTACGATTCAGATCAATATCGAGTTCTTGAAGCCCTTTCTTCATGGCCTCATAACATTCTTTGCGATTGAAACCGGTATCGACGATCAGGTTTCTGTCGTCCGACTTGATTATGTATGAATTGAGATATTTCAACGGGTTGTCAGGCAGCGGTACTTTGCACCTGAAAAGGTTGGGGCTGATTTCTTCCATAATACAGGTGAGATCCTTATTTTATGGTTTTCCAAATAGTTGGACAAATAGCACCTTCGCGCGTAATTTATCCTGCGGATGTCATTTGTCTTTCAGGCGTCATTTATTGTCGCCGATTGCTGATGGCTCTTAGCTTGTAGCAATCTTAATACTTGACGGTCTCGTAAAAAGTCCAACTTCTGCGTTGCGCTGCATTTCGTAATCATTCAACGGTCGATAAGTACGCCTCATGATTACAAAACTTGCACGCCTTGAATTTGAACTTTTACAAAACCGTCTAATTCTGACTTTTTACGAGACCGTCAACATCCAAGGTCGAATAAAACAATTTAGATGCTCATTATGTTTCAGATATGAAGCTTAATCAATGGAAATCATCAGCGTATTATGTTAAATTAATTAATGACCCTGAATCGCTTAAAAAATATCCATACCCCCCTGCTCACATGGTACGATCACAAGCATCGGAAGCTACCGTGGAGAGAAACAAACGACCCCTATGCCGTATGGGTTTCGGAAGTCATGCTGCAGCAAACGCAGGTCAAAACGGTTATCCCCT
>CALANC010000026.1 GCA_937925895.1 uncultured Desulfobacterales bacterium | reverse complement strand
TTTTCTTTTCGATGAAAAAGTATTTGATAAACAATATTTTCGGGAAATGATGCGCCAATCCAGAAAGCGTAAAAAGATAAAGCGAGAAGAGATCAGGCTCCTTTTGGTTGAATCCCGATCGGATACACTGAGATTCATGGAAAGCCCGGATATAGAAACAATACCCGGCCTGATTGAAGACTTAAACAAGTTTGTTCAAAATACGAAGAATGATCCGAGCCAAAGTTCCCTTTATTCACATGAACAATTCGACATGGACAGATATCGAGATCACATCTTATCAACGCTCAGCTGGGATAACATTCTTTTTTCAGAGATAGAGCCCCTTTGTGCTGATTTTCGTGATGATAAGATCTATCGGTTTATAACTCTGGTCTTTATGGACCATGAACAAGAGGTAGAACTAAACCAGTCAGGAAATGACCTTTCGATTCAGAGGCTTTACAATGAGGCTTACGCTTAAAGATAAGGACTTTTTAGAACGCCTGCGTATACTAATGGACTCAAAAGATCTCGCAATAGAGCTCAAATATGGCGGCTTTAAGCGCTTTGTACTAAGGCAGAATTATGGTGATAAGATCGAAAACGCATTTAAAATGACCCGCCAGGGGGTTAGATGGCGGTTTCAGAGGTTATTTAATGAAATCTACGTCAATGCATATCTTGCGATATTTTGGATCGAATCAAATTTTGGCACTGAACTTAGACAAAAGGCTCTCGAGATTGCTATAGAGCGAGTTGAGTTTAGAAAAAAGGCCCTGAAAATAGGCAATCTGAACGGTTACCGTCTAAAAAATGAATGCAAATAGTCTGGTCAAAGCTACTCGTAAATGTAAAGGGATTTACCCTCCTAAAAATTTCACCAAAAATGCTTCAAATTCATTCATAAGGTCATTGATTAGATGGGATTTGCTGTTGTAGGGGCCCTGCTGAGCAGGAACTTCACGGAATCGCAGGGTTTTCGGTGACAGTTAGTCTCCTGCGCAAAATAATTTCACACATGAAAAAATTTTAACATTACAAATTTACCTTCCCTACCCTCCCAAGGCTCTATTTTTATAAAAAAGGCAGGGGTGAAAAACATACCAAGTACGAAAATCGAATTTAATTACAATAAGATTGTCCGCATTCAGGGTTTAGATGAGCTAGCGAAAATCATTTTCCCCGGCAATAAAAACCATCAAAGAATATTTTTAGCTATTTTCATCGAGCTGAAATATTCCCCTTCACAGTTTTTGCCTTGTCTTCTGCCGCTCTGCGACAAATACGATTTCACACCCCGTATGCTCGAAACTGTCCGTAGCAAAACGCGCCGTATGGGCATAATTGACCATGTATCCCGATTCAACAAGGCGCATGGTTACCGGGAGGGCTGGGTGTTTTCCAGTCGTTTTAACCGTGCTCTAACCCATCTATCCGAGCTTCTGACAAGCATCAGGCAAAGAAAGGATGCAGTCCAGGAACAAAAAGACCGTGATTTGTTTATCTACCTCTAAGCGGCGAGCTGCATTGCTATTAAAATTTCCCCCAAAATTTATAATCTGGTAGCTGGTTATCCAACCAATCAATGATCTGTAGATAAAATTTTTCCAAATTCAGCTTTTTTTAAGCTTTTTTATTAACTTTCGCTCACTTTCCTTGACTATACAGTTAGCCCCCCTAACGATTTTAATTAAAAATAGGAGGTGAACACAATGATGGTTTCAGTCGGACACGAAAATTTCGCAAACAGCCGTTTTATTATCGCAATCCTCAAACCGGACAGCTCGCCATTAAAAAAGTTGAGGCGCAGTGCTGAAGACGAGCGGATGTTAATAAACGCCACCAGCGGCCGAAAAGCAAGAAGCTTGGTTGTTATGAATAGCAACCACATTATTCTAAGCGCTTTACAAACAGAAACTCTTAAACAACGGCTTAATATTGATAAATCGAAAGAGAGGTTACTTTGATAGATACGCAAATGGGAGTAAAAGGGCTTATTTTTAAAGGCTCTGATATATTGACTCTTTTTAAGTCCAATGGGGAGTCAGATCTTCCGGGCGGGAAAGTAGAGTTTGGTGAAAACCAAATTGAGGCTCTTAATAGGGAGATCACTGAAGAGACCGGCCTAATCGTCAAGATTCAGGACCCTATCGCCCAGTGGTCTTTTATCAAACACACTGGATTGCGGATTACCGGCGTAACCTATTTGTGCCAATATCTTGGAGGGCAGGTCTTGTTAAGTGATGAACATTCTGATTTTTTTTGGTTACCACTTAACAATGTTATCTGTTTTGAACCTGTACCAGGGTTAGGATTGAAAAAGAAGATAGAGAAATTGCAGTTCTATGGGCTTCGCATGTTCATCGCAAATTCTAATTAAACCGCTCTGGAGCCTTTTATTCTTAAACTGTTGAATTGATCTTCTACCGACATGATAACTTTATGCGGGATTATTCTAAGTTATGAGAAAAATGAGAGACCTAAACCAAATATCTTTTGAGGAATTTTCAGGTATAATGCTGTGGCTTAACACCTTAGAAAAAGAGCCCCCTGAAAAGTTTAGATCATTTTTATTCAATATATGTGAAAAGTGCAGGTTGGCCGGCGAAATGATTGATGTTCTCCATAAACTTGAGAACAAGTTT
>CALANC010000025.1 GCA_937925895.1 uncultured Desulfobacterales bacterium | reverse complement strand
CAATGGACGGCTATGCTGTAAAGGCGTCTTCAACCTTTGGCGCAACAGAGGGAAACCCGGCATACCTTAACGTAAAAGGCTCTGTCGCCATGGGAGATTCACCTACTTTTTCTATCGGGAACGGTGAGGCCGCCAGGATTTCAACCGGTGGGATGTTGCCGAAAGGCGCCGACAGTGTTGTGATGATTGAACATACAGAGGCTATGGATGACACCAACATTGAAGTGTACCGGAGTGTTCCTCCCGGTCAGAATATTTTGGAAAAAGGCGAAGATATAAAAAAAAATGATACCCTGCTTTTTAAAGGACAAAAACTCAGACCACAGGAAACAGGCCTCTTGGCGGCTTTTGGTCATAACCAAATTTGTGTTTATAAAGAACCAATAATAAGTGTTATCTCTACGGGAGATGAGGTTGTGCCGATTGATGGAACGCCCGCACCCGGTCAAATTCGCGATATCAACACATATACCTTGCAAAGTCTTGTTATGAAAGCCGGGGCTATCCCGGTTTCGTTTGGAATCGTCAAGGACAACTTCGATGATCTATTAGAAATATGCACTCAGGCCCAAGAAAGATCGGACATGGTTTTGATATCCGGGGGAAGCTCTGTTGGCACCCGTGATTACACTATCGAGGTGCTCTCAGCGCTGCCCGATGCAGATATCCTTGTACATGGCATCTCCATTAGCCCGGGAAAACCGACGATTCTGGCCAGATCAGGAAACCAAGCATTTTGGGGCATGCCGGGACATGTTGTTTCGGCAATGGTGGTTTTTGAAGTTGTTGTGAAACCTTTCATTGAACATATCGGCGGCCTTACCGAGAAAAACAGAAATCAAGTTAAACTATCGGCCCTGCTCAACAGGAATGTCTCATCAGCGCAAGGACGCACCGATTTTGTCCGAGTGAGATTAATAGAAGATGATGGTGTTCTGTGGGCTGAACCGATTCTTGGCAAATCGGCTTTGATAAATACGATGGTTCAAGCCGACGGGCTGATTGAAATTGACATAAACACCGAAGGCCTGGACAAAGGAACCACGGTTGAAATTATACCATTATAAAATTTGGCCTAAATTCTATCAAACAATTAATATATAATATTGGGTCATCTTCAAATGAGTTAGGGTGATCCACGAAGGGTTCAAGGATTCAAGGATTCCAGGGTTCGAGTGAAATGCAAAAAAATCAAGGGCTCTAAAGGATGATTCAGAGGAAATTGAAAGGATGCTTAAAGCGTTGATAAAACGGCTGGAGAACAAACACTTTGACCCTCTTCTCCAATTTAATTGGAGTAGAAACATGTATTATTCTTAAAAAAATTTTGTCCTGTTTTTTGGATTTAGGGGATACAATGAGCAAAAGCCGTAATATTTATTTAAAGATGAAAACCCTGAAGGAGGCTCGTGACATCCTTTTTGAACAGTTTGAGCCCACCGAAATTCTGTCCAAAGAGATGATTTCAGTTCCGGATGCCGTGGGTCGAATATTGGCAGAACCGGTTGCCGCTACCCTTTCTTCACCCGACGTCCACTTATCTGCAATGGACGGTATCGCCGTAAAAGCTGCGTTTACTTTTGGTGCCTCAGAGACAAAACCAAAAGAACTTACCGTCGGAAGAGAGGCCTTTTATGTGAACACCGGTCACGTCTTGCCTGAAAATACCGATGCAGTTATCATGATCGAGCACGTCAACGTGATGGATCTAGACCGAATTCAGATCGAGGCTCCGGCATTTCCCTGGCAGCACGTCCGAAAAGTGGGCGAAGATATTGTGGCCACGGAGCTTCTCTTCCCCCAAAATCATGTGGTCACACCGTATTGTGTAGGGGCACTTCTTTCAGGAGGAATTTTTACCATACCGGTAAGGAAAAGACCCAAAGTGCTCATCATTCCGACAGGATCGGAACTCTTAGACTGGCAACAATCAGAAATTGAAGCACTCCAACCGGGTCAGGTAATTGAAACAAACTCTTTTGTTCTTGGCAAACTCATCGAGTCGTGGGGCGGCATATATGTACGCCACGACATATTGAAAGATGATCTATTGAAGATAAAAAAGGCGGTTGAGAACGCTGTTGACAGTGATTTTAATATGGTCCTGATGATTGGTGGATCGTCAGCAGGATCCGAGGATTTTTCCAAGGATGTCATAAGCGACCTTGGAGATGTTTTAGTGCACGGCGTAACAATCATGCCGGGAAAACCGATAATTATCGGTTCAGTAAAAGAAAAGCCGGTATTTGGAATCCCTGGATACCCGGTCTCGGCGATAATGGCCTTTGAACAGTTTGTCGGCCCGTTAATATCCTTAATGCTGGGACAACCCGAAAAAGAAAGGCCCGTGATTCACGTCGAGCCCATAAAAAAAATTCCGTCAAAATTGGGTGTGGAAGAATTTATTCGGGTAAAACTTGGAAAAGTCGGCAACAGAATCGTGGCAATTCCTTTGCCCCGAGGTGCCGGGTCAATCACCAGCATCACTGAAGCGGACGGCATCATTCGGGTCCCCAATCATGTTGAAGGATTAAATCCGCAAGAATCTGTCACAGCCGAACTTCTTCGCCCGCTATCCTCAATTGAAAATACCATTGTTGTTGTCGGCAGCCATGATAATACCCTCGATATTCTGGCTGATGAAATCAAGAACAAACCCGGAAACCTTACCCTTTCATCAAGCCATGTGGGAAGCATGGGAGGCATTATGGCAATTAAAAAAGGTGCATGCCACCTTGCCGGAACCCACTTGCTGGATACTGAAGACGATACCTACAACATATCCTACCTTAAAAAATATCTTCCGGAGGTAGGCGTAAAACTGTTTAATCTAGTTTTAAGGGACCAGGGCCTTATTATCCCGTCAGGAAATCCCAAAAGGATCACAGGTATCGAAGATCTCTGCCGCGAGGACATCACGTTCATTAATCGTCAAATAGGCTCCGGTACCAGAATTCTGCTTGACTACCGGTTGAAGCAGCTACAGATCGACCCTGAAACCATTGTTGGATATCAGAACGAGGAGTTTACCCACATGTCAGTGGCCGTGGCCGTGCTCAGCGGCACTGTCGACGTGGGGTTAGGGATTTATGCCGCGGCAAAAGCATTGAACCTCGATTTTATCCCGATTGTAACCGAACAGTACGACCTGGTTATACCGGAAGTCTATTTTGACCTGAAAAACATACAAATTCTGCTTGATACGATCCATTCCGCACGGTTCAAAAAGCGAGTGGTCGCCTTAGGGGGATACAGTACGGAAAAGACCGGAACAATCATTGAAATTTAG
>CALANC010000024.1 GCA_937925895.1 uncultured Desulfobacterales bacterium | reverse complement strand
TTATTGATGAATTAGAAGCGGCTGATTTGATTAAATGAAAATAGAATGGTCATCTGTTTTGAGTAAAATCATTCAATTTCACCTTACAAAATTTATTCAACTTAGCAACTTTCTTAACAAAGAGAGTACTCATTGGATTTTTCTAATCGCCAACAAGGTGTCAAAACCGCCCATAATTGGAACCAAAACTTATAATAAAGTTGACATAAGGGGAAATTATCAGACCTTGCGGTTCAAAGATCTAAATGAAATCAGGAGAATGGGGAAGAAATCAGAAGATTTTTTATTTTAAAAAGTGTCTCAAAATGATATCATTAATAAAATCAATATTTCCTCGTATGAAGACCTAATCATCCATAATCGCCTATAATAAGGTTTTCTTGAATACCACCTTTCTCAGAATTAGAGAAAATCAAAGTAATTGATAGATTCAACGACATTTTAAATGTCCAAACCTATATTTGGATACATGGCATTCAAATTCGGAATGGATATCTGAAAAACAATTTTGGCTTGATATTTACAGTTTGAACTAAAGTTTCGCAGATACCAAGTGGGTCTGCCTTATTATAGTATCTTCAATAATATCAAAAAAGTGGAACAATAAATTCGGTTCAATTTTGTAGCAAAGTACATCACTTGACCTGATAATAAGCTCTTTGACATAGGCCCAAACGGTTTCAGCTAACATTATTACGGTTTGATCTTCTGACACTTGACGAAATAAAGGCCCCAAAGGACCTGTGAGTCTGCGTTTGCTCAGAATATAGACTAGTAATAGATAACGGGCCATTACTAAACTGTAGCAGGCAACCAATGCGTCAAACGTATGGCTCTGCTCTTTTCCCATATAAAGCATTTGCTTTGCGTCTTTAAAGAACATCTCAATGGACCAGCGTCGCGCATAGTATGAAAGAATCTTCGCCGGCTCCATTTCAAGGTCGGTGCAAAGGAACGCATGCCATTCTTTTCTGCCATCAGACACAAAAAGAATGCGAACTGGACCTGTCTTTGGCAAATCAGCATTTAGGCAAACGCCTTTGATGTTGTGCTTTTCGATCCAGGTCGTCTTTTTCCGAGCAACCTGTTGCCACAGCTGCTTTAATGTAAATTGTTTGCCTTGATAAGTGTACCTTACTCGACCTCTTTTCAAACGACAGATGACACCGTATCCGATCCGATAGATTTTGCTGATGATATCGTCATGGGCAAACCAGCTGTCGAACAATACAAACGCAGCATCAATGCCTGCATTCCACGCCCGGTCGATCATCTGAACCAAAACAGTGGTCTTTTTGTCGAGTGCTTCTTGACGTCTTTTCCAACCACAGGTTCTTTTATCAATCTCTTTGATCTTTTTATTCGGGCGATTGCTGGAGGCGTTTAATGCTACATCCACCGGAAAAAAGTTCAATCCGTTATGATAGCCTAACTGTAAATAGCGGTTCCCTAATATAGACCTACGTACTTTATGGTCAAAATGATAACTGACAAGCTCGATATTTTCTCCTGACTTTGGAGATACCGAATCATCAACGATCAATACTTTCTCTCTCAATGGAACATCTTTACAAAGAGCAATGACCTTTAGGGCCAGAAGATAAACAAACTTGCGCCAATTGAATCGCTCATAATTTAAAAACCGGTAGTAGGTGTCCTTTTGAGCATCAATTTGATTTTGAAGACATCTACAGTTCCAAAAATCAGTTAACTTTTTCTTTAAAAAGGGAAGTAAAACGATCAAAAAAAGCAATGTAATCGTAGCATATCCCCTTTTTTTGATTATGCCGCTTTGCCTCAAAATGGATCTAAAATTAAGCTCATTAAACGCACGGTTGATTTCAGAATCGATTGAAATGTTTTCTTTATGAATTTGTTTTTGCAATGAGAGGGAAAATGTACTATTTAAATTCATGGCGGTTCCTTTTCTTAGTATTTTTGGTGATTTAGCAATTTCAAGTATACTAAATTTGGAACCGCTTTTCAATCATTTTATCAATAATATCAAAAAATTATCCCTCTCTATACCATTAAAATTAAGTGAGAAACTAAAGAACTTTATTTGTTGAATGCATTGTTGCACGTTTGATTTCTTCAGGGGTTTTAAATTTCCTTAATGTGATTGTCGAGCTGTAGCGTGTGCCTCCATACAAATCAACATCATTAATTCCCAAGTTTGCGCATGCTTTTTTCCACCATTTATATAAGTAATCCTTTCCAAATATGCTTCCTGGTTTTGCACTACCGTTTCCTTTGGCATGACGAAAAAAATATATTCCAGGCAGTCCTTTTGGGAATGATCTGAACATTTCTATATCATTATTAATTAAAGGAACCATTTTGGCTTTTTTCTCTTTTGGAGAAGGAATTACGAGGTATCCGTTTTCAAGTTCTATTTCCTACATCATAAATTTTTACCACACCCCAGAATTCAAGGTTTATGAATGTAAACTGAAACCCAACGATATTTAAGCTTAGGAAAAATAATCAAAACCTTCCTTCAAAGTCACAAGTCTAAATTGTCGTTGGCCGAAGATGACGGAAAAAGACCTTACAATTATGGACATAAATATGGCGGACGCATAACGAGTAATTTTAGCAAGGACTTTAATGGTATAGATAAAAGCTATAAAAAGAACCCCGAACATACCCACAGACATAGCAATAAAAAACATAAAAACTCAAAAGCGAATGAAGAGAATTATACAGAAGAAATGATAAAAAATGATTGGTTTCGATAACTGAAATAGCCAAACTTAATTAGAACTCTGTCAAATCAAATATTCTATAAACAAATTAAAGCTATTAATTGCTTTTAACGATACTTGATTTAGCAGCGGCCAGATCTTTCTGGAAGCAGATGACAGTAACGGAGGCAATGGCTCTGGTAATTATTATCCTACCTTTGAATATCTCCTATACATGGCAGAATTTTAAGGCTAAAGTCTTTACAGATATTCCAATGGCCGCTAAACAATCCTATGGCCAAAATATTGGGTAAGTAAGCACAACATCTTGTCCGCATTCTTAGTTTAACGGATTAGCACACTTAAGGCACTTTTTAACCCTGATCTCCTGACAATAAACAAGATTATTTGTAGATCAGGTCAAAGAGTTTGTCTGCAGTTTTTTTATCCAATTTCTTGAGTATTTTATATTCTTCAAGGGCGGCATCCTTCTGGCCCGAATTGAGATAGAAAACACCCATATTATAGTGGGCTGGCACGAAATCAGGGGCGATGCGAATTGCCTGCTTGTAGGCCACGACCTCCTCCTTTAAGTTGCCCAGATTACCGTACATAATCCCTATGTGATAATATGCCCCCGGTATTTCGGGATTGATTTCCAAGGCCCGTTTAAAGGCATCGATAGCGTCCCGATACCTTCCCAGTTTTCCGTAGGTGATCCCGATGTTATAGTGGGACACAGCATAATCCGGATGAATCCGTACCAGCTGTTCAATGGCTTCTTTCTCGTCGTTTATCCGCTTCTGCCCGCTGTATATTTCAGCCAGGCCAATGTATACCGGACCATAGTCCCGGTTGATTCTGAGCGCCGCTTGATAAGATTCAATCGCTTCTTTGTACCGGCCCAGGTTTTGATAGTATTTCCCGAGATAGTAGTGCGCCCTGGTTTTGTCCAGACTCGTTCGTATGGCCTCTTTAAATGCCTTGATGGCTTCGGGCGGCTGCTCAAGGCCCACATAGCAGCTTCCCAGGCCATACCAGGATTCGGCATTGTCCGGACTTTTTTCGGCAGCTTCCTTGTAATACTCCAGTGCTTTTTTATATTTTCCTTGGATAGAAAATTCAAAACCTTTTTTACACAGCTCGGCAGCCAATCCGAGCTTTTCCTTACTGACACTGTAAGTCCACTCTGGCAAGGTCATTACGGGTTTTTCATCCTTTAAGTCCAATATACTTTGCCCGGCTACGGCAAAATTAAGATTTTGACCGGGTTCCACAATAAAAGAGACAACCCCGATGACCTTTCCGTCCATATTTATCACCGGGCTGCCGCTGGAGCCTTGGGATGCCGGTGCGGACATCTGGAAAAATTTACCGATATTGGGGAATTCCCGCACTGCCGAAACAATCCCTTCACTGACAGTTTGGTCAAGTCCGAGAGGGCTGCCGACCACGAGGATCCGCTCGGCGATTTCGGGAACATCATGGGTCACTTCTACCTTGTGGACTGATTTTTCGGGAATCTTGACTTTTACCTTAATCAGATCGGCGGTTTTGTTATATGCCAAAACCCTTTGAATCTGATATTCGCGCCCATCATAGGTTTTGACATCTGCAGCGTAAGCTCCATTGAGAACATGATAATTGGTAATCAAAACCCCGCTTTTATCGACAAAAAAACCGCTTCCGATACCGATCCGTTTCATTTCCACATCATAGGTGGTTATCTTGACCACGGCACGCTGGACAATGCTTGTCACCTGGACCAGGTGCTCGTCAGTAGAAATCGTCTTGCCGGGATAAGAAACGCATCCGGTCATCAATGACAACCAAAACAGTCCAAAACAAATACCACTGATATATTTTGATATATTTTTCATTTCTACCTTATGGTTATGGCAAATATCTAGTTTCTGACAAATACCCCTGCTTTTATAAAATTCGTCGTTTGGCCACGTAAATCCTTACCGTTTAATCTAACATTGAAATCCTGATCTCCATTGTCAGGCCAGAGATAACCTGCTCAACCGGAACCGAATGCCACACATTCAACATTTAGGATAGACCCAACCTATTTGAGGTGTACCCGATGTATATGCAACAACAGGTTTCAAAACCACATGAAGAAATCGTTTTGACAATGTGGTTTATGATCGGTTTAAGATTAAAGAAAGTAACACATCTGAGCTGCTGCAGCAAGCACAACCACCAAATAAATGGCCTCAAGTGTCCGATCCATCATTAGGGTTACCCATGGAGTGAGCTGCAAGATTTAGCAGGAATAAAATCTCAGACAATCTGCCTTTGACCTTGAAAAATTGAAGCCTAAAAGTGTTTGCTATTTTGTTTTAAAATCGTCAATCCAAGATCTGTAATATCTGTTATAATTGACCGGTTTTTGATGCCCTAAAATATTTGGGATATCATGTTTTCATTAAGGAAAAATCCTTTTCCCATGGTTTGCCCTTTTGCTTTTTTTAATATATGTAACTATCAAGAATCGGGTTCATCTTGTGTGACTGGCAAGATAAGACCACATTTTGCCCTCGATATTTTTATAAATAATGAGGTTGTGATGAAACTTCCACGCACAGTTGCTGCAATCCTATTTTTCTTTTTAATCTGCCCGGATATAAATGCTGGAACGGTATATAGATGGACGGACGAAAACGGGGTTATACATATTACGAATCTGCCAGCACTGAAACCAGTCAAAGGGCGGAAAATTATTCGTTATCAAGAAAAAACCTCTGAAGAAAAACTTAAATATCAAAATCTTCAGAAGAAACAGCTTGAAAAACGCCTAAAACAACAAAAAATACAAGAAGCTCAAAAAACCAGAATCCGAGCGGAAAAGGTGAAGAAGGAAGCTGAAGAGGCCAAAATTCGTGCTGAGCAATCCAGGCAGCTGGTTCAGGAGCATACCGAAACGTACGCTCCAAGGAAAAAGAAAAAAAGAAATAAATATCGAAAAAAGGGTAGAAGACTCATTGAGGAGGCCAAAAAAGCAGAAGCCCTGGCAGATGAAGCAGTTATTAATGCAAATCAGGCTGAAAAAGAAGCAGTAGAAACTGCTCAAGAAGCACAAGCGATTGAGGGTCAGAAGCGCTGAACTTTTTTTAGTTTGCCAAAAGCCTCGCAGTTCTAATATTTTATGAAATCATGACAATTTTGGCTGAACCTATTGAAAAAAACCAGCGTGTTCTTTTTTAAATCAAGAGTCATTATAAAAGCCATATACTTTGAAAAATATCGGGTTTGCTCTTTTTATTTATAAGAATGTTATCTCCGAAGTTTACATGGATTCCGATAGGTGTTGGAGGCGGTTTGCTTGAGAGCAATCTGTCCGCCCATCTGATTGCCCCCATTGGCTCTCAAAACTATATCTGTTTGGATGCCGGCACCCTGTTATCAGGTTTAAAAGCTGCCTATGAAGCAGGTTGCTTCCATGACATTCTCATTCCCGAAGATTCGAACCTTTCCCCTGAAGGGCATATTCTTCGCCATCATATCAGAGCCTACCTGATTTCGCATCCCTACTTAGATCATACACAGGGTCTCGTGCTTATTTCTCCAAATGACTCTCCAAAACCGATTCTGAGTTTGGAGGGAGTTATCAGCGATTTCCGATTTCATCTGTTCAACTGGCGAACCTGGCCAAATTTTGGAGATGCCGGAGAGCCACCGTGTCTTGGATTATATCGGTATTTGGCACTTTCACCAGGAGTACGCACTCCTATAGAAAATACAGAGATGCACGTTCAAGCCTTTCCACTCTCTCATGGTGGTCATACTGATTCAACGGCTTTCTTGATCGAATCGAATGGGTTTTATGCATTGTACATGGGAGATACTGGACCCGATGAGGTTGAAAAACGCACTACCACCAAGGATCTGTGGAAGCAAATAACCCCTCTAATAAAGGCAGAATGCCTACAGGCCATCTTTATTGAAAGTTCTTATGTTGATGAACAACCTGATAATGAACTCTACTCACATCTGACTCCTGCATGGGTTATTAATGCTTTCCGTCAGTTGGCTTCAATGGTTGATTCTAAACTTCCGAAAGAGGCACTGAAAGGGTTAACCGTGATCATTACTCATATCAAACCCGATCTGTCTTCAGGACCTCAACCACGGAAGATTGTAGAGGAGCAATTGAAAGCTCATAATGATCTCCAACTACGGCTTATTTTTGCAGAACAGGGGAAGCGGCTTGATATATTACTCAGTGCAATAAATAGTTTGCAATTATCTAGTAATTATGTTATGAATTGAGCATGAAAACAAAAGATGCTCGTTCACTACCACCAAAAGCACAAGAAGCGA
>CALANC010000023.1 GCA_937925895.1 uncultured Desulfobacterales bacterium | reverse complement strand
CAAAAAAGGAGAATTATTCCTCGTTTGCAGCTTACATCGATGACGGCGGTGAAGCAGACATCAGAAGCCTTTGCACTAAATATCGCGATATACCGGATTTTAGTAATGATAAGACTTATTATTTCGATTGGGAAGCAAAAGAAGTCTTTTCAGTAATCGGCATGGGTATGGGAGAATGCTCCGCTGGGCTGTTTGATCTTATTGATATTGATCGCGAGATCATCAAAAAACAACAAAGCATTATATCATCGCTGACCGAAAGCTATGAGATCAGTGAATCGTTATATAAGGTAGTGTTGTCGGCTTCGCGAATGCTGCTAATTACCCGAGGAATTGAAGCAAGATCGGACCGTAAGGTGTTCCAGGAATTTGGCAAACATTTTATCGAGACTGGGATGGTTGACGGGCACTTTAAAAAACTGGTTAAGACTGCAAAAAATAAAGATTATACCCAACTGAGAGACAGGAAACATCAGGTTTATGAACTGGCTTCAACCATGGAAAAATTATATGCGTCAATGGATGATTCCCTTCATTTTCCAGCTGAAAAAGAGAGGGAATTAAAACCGCCCAACCGGATCGAGAGCGTTTTAGATAATAACGATGACGTTTTCAGAGACTACCGTGGAGTTGCCTGCCCGATGAATTTTGTTAAAGTAAAACTCGATCTCGCTATGATGGAGTCAGGTCAACTGTTGAAAGTTCTTTTAGATGACGGTGAACCTATTGCAAATGTCCCAAGATCAGTGGCTGACGAGGGACATGAAATCGTAAAACAAAAAAACGAAAATGACTTCTGGTCAGTGTTAATAAGAAAGGTATAAAAGATATTTTCCCGAAGTGTCCAAAAGGGAAACACGTTTCCATGCGCAAGTTAACTTCACAGCGGTGAAACTAACTGCCCTCATCCGACTTTCTCTTTTCACACCTTGAGATTCAATTTATACAAACTTTGTTTTACTTCAAGAAGAACGAGAATAGCTCGAGAGGTTTTCGTAATGAACCAATCAAAAATAAAAGCTGTTGGACTTTTATCCGGTGGACTAGATAGTACACTGGCAGCCAAGCTGATGATAGAGCAGGAAATTGAAATATATGCCATCAATTTTACGTCCCCTTTTTGCACCTGTACTCCAAAAGCAGCAGGTTGTGCGGCAGTCGTTACCGCAGTCAAAGAGCTTGGAAACATTCCCCTCAAACAAGTGGCATTGAGAAGCGAATATTTGGAAATCGTACGCAACCCGAAACACGGCCACGGGTCGGGAATGAACCCTTGTGTCGATTGCAGGATTATGAAGGTAAAAAAGGCTGGAGACTATATGCATAAAATCGGTGCCGCTTTTATTTTTACCGGTGAAGTTTTGAGCCAACGCCCCATGACTCAGCACAAACCGACGTTAAATCTAATTGACCAAGAATCCGGTTTGCAGGGATATATCCTGCGCCCACTGTCTGCCGTCCATCTCGAACCAACGATTCCTGAGATGAAAGGACAGGTAGATAGAAGCAGACTCCTTGGAATATCCGGACGATCCCGAAAAACACAGATATCTCTTGCTACCGAAAAAGGAATCAAAGATTATCCATGCCCGGCTGGAGGGTGCTTACTGACAGACAAAAATTTCTCAGATAGGATTCGAGATTATTTTTCACATACCGAACATCCATCTATCAAAGATATCCAGTTACTTAAAGTAGGAAGGCATTTTCGGGTTGACACCAGCAATAAAGTGATCGTCGCTCGAAATGAGCACGAATGCAAAGTGCTGAAGAAGCAGTATCATGAAAAAGACCATCTCCTTGCTCCATTAAACTTTCCGGGCCCGGTTGTGGTTCTTCAGGGACGCTCCCTAAAAGCTGCTATTGATAAAATGGTAAGATATACAAAGCGGTATGTCCCTGAATCCGCTCGAATAACCCATTCGTATAGGGGAAAATCCAAAATCGTATCTATTAAGGATTACCTTGTTAACTAAGAGCACCAGAACAAAATCAAGCTATTTTTTCACTTTTCATTAAGATAACATCGTCCCTTTACCGCTTCTGACCAGTTTTAAAGAGCCTATTGGATTCGGATAGATGCAAAGGGGACAAATTGCAGGTTTATCATCTACGGCTTTAAGGACGAGCCGTTTTCAAAATATGAAACACATAATTTTTTCTTGACATCGAACGTTAGTTGGTGTACCTCATTGTGGTATAAACACTAGGCAGATATAAAGATGATAAAGAATCAATCCATATCGCATGTTTGCAGCATGATGTCCATGATGCCCGCTCGTGGTGCACCCATGGATTGATCATTCTATTATTTCGATTCTAAAAGCCGTGGGAGCCGGATAAGCCTTGCGGCTTTTTTATTTTAAGAAGAGCATACAGTAAATGTTTTCGACGTTTGAGTCCAATACTATCGATACAATTTCAGCAACAGGATGGGTATGCCTATGGATAATGTCTGGGCTCCTGCGGGAGTCGTTTCAACGCATAACAAATTATAACAATGCTATCAATTAACCAGATAGGAGGAACATCCATGGCAAAGACCATAGTAGAGATCAATGAAAAAATTCGTACAGGGAAGGTTGTAGTGTTTACTGCTGAAGAGATAATTGATGTGGTTAATGAAAGAGGATTAAAACAAACGGCACATGAGGTAGATGTCGTTACTACCGGCACATTTGCCCCCATGTGTTCCTCGGGTGCATTTTTTAATATCAAACAACCCAAAGATAAAATGAAACTCGGAGGAGGATTCGCCACTCTCAATGAGGTTCCGGCCTATGCAGGTCTGGCGGCGGCGGACATTTACATAGGGGCAACTGCCCTGCCAGATGGAGATCCGCGTAACAGCAATGATCGACCCGGAAAATTCAGATACGGCGGAGCCCATGTCATTGAAGATTTAATTGCCGGCAAAAAAGTGATGTTAAAAGGAGGGGCTTATGGTACCGACTGCTATCCTCGTAAAAACCGTGAACAGCTCATCGGTTTAGACGACATGAATGACGCTTTTCTGTTCAATCCGAGAAACTGTTATCAGAACTATAATGTTGCCGTAAACCTTTCCGACAAACCGATATACACCTATATGGGAAAACTCAAGCCAAAGCTCGGGAACGCCTATT